>CAMWRB010000007.1 GCA_947176545.1 uncultured Porphyromonadaceae bacterium | reverse complement strand
ATTTTATATAATAAAAACATAAGGTGATATCATAATAATCTGACACCCCCTTATAAATAGAAGAAATTTCTGATTATAAAATGCAAATGCCATTAATCATTTAGCATAAACAAGTCCACTATTCGTATCGAAAATATAAGTCGAGTATCCCTGCGATGCTGCCATTTTCTTTGCCTCGGATTGGCTGGATGCTGTACCCAGGCAGTCATAGCCATCGTGACCTGCACCTGCGCCAATGACTGCTGAACGACCAATCGACCTCCAATCAGTTCCACTTCCTGATGAATTTTGGGTAGTTGCACTTGCTGCTGCCATGAAACAAAATAGACAGAGACACATGATTTGAATAAATATTTTAAGATTTTTATTCATGATATAGTCATTAATAAATAGTTAATATCTAATGAAAAAAATTGCTATAATAAAATATACACCTATATCTAATGGGTCAAATGTGCCCGGTATAGAAGTATGTATCTGAATAAGCTCCAATATAAATGGTAAGGTAATAGATATCCAATAAATGCTCCTGCTTTTACATGATTTACTCAAGAACGTTCTTTGAACCAATAATAATGCTCCATACCATAATCCGTCAGGAAAACAATAGACAATTAAATATCCTAATTTTGAATTGCTATTTATGATATTACATCTAAAGATATTTATTAATGATTCAGGAATCCACTTGAAAAAAATAATATCACTTCGAGAAGTAATATATATAATTGTTCCTATAATAATCATAAGACCGGATATTACCAGCCTTATGATTAAATGATTGTTTCCATTAATTGAATTAGGAAACATGATGCAGTAAAAACACAGTATTATTATTGAACGATAAGCTTATACTGTTCGCCATTATATGAATTACCTACAGTAATTGAGACACTGTCAGAATAGTCTTTTCCAGCCTTAATGGTAACTACTTTACTTGCTACATGTTCATCGTTTATTAAAACTACAACAGTAGCCCTTACATCTTTTTCTTGAACACAACTCAATCCCACCTTAAACCCCTGTGTCTGTCCAGAACTAATGGTTCCACGATAAGAGGTAAGACTATATTGACAAAATTCAGGAGAATAATAAGACGGAACTTCAGATGAACCAACAGTTGAAAAAACAATGTCTGATGCTATTGTCGTGACTCCCAATAATGAAGAGAGCACGAGTAGAATAAATATTTTCATCGATGTAACTTATTTTTTAGCGTATGTGGAGCCATCATAATAGAGGGAGCGGCCATTACTATAAATAGTTATCGATGCTCCATTATCCAATACCAGAGCGAAGTTTCCTGAGGGGTCAATTTCTGCATGTTTAATATCATATTCAGATGATTGACAATTTATGTATATTCTAACCCAACTACTTTCCACCTTTACAAAGTCGGTTCCATTGAAAAACACTCCAGTTGGGAAATTTACACTTGAAGAACTTGAAACATTCTGAACTGATGTAGATGACAACATTGGGGTGTCTGATGCTATGACAATTCCGCAAGCAAATAATACAACTAACGAAGCCACAAAAAATTTTTTCATACGAATTGCAATTAATTATTGGTCTTACAGTCCAATCGACCGGTTCTCAGATACAGAAGCGTGGACTGCATTACCATATCTCCAAATGATGGTCCTGAGAAAACCTTGTACGCGAGATATGAGAACAGCAGCCCACGCTATAGCGTGAGAACCGTCTTGTTACCTCTTGCGTACGTTGAAAATTTCTCAGGTTTTCATTTGCAAGATAAGCAAAACGCCTCTTCTTTAATTAGTATGTCGTGTCATTCCGGATTGACATGGCAAATTTAATAAATATTCTTAATAAACAAAAATTTTAAAGTTAAGTGTACATTTCACAATTGTTGGGTGAGTGGATTTTAAATTTACTTTGAACTTATTATTTTTTTTGAGGGGGGGGATATTGCGCGGTAGGGGAATATTGATTATATTTGCTTCTGACTATCGGTTACACTCATAATGTTTAGAGAAATACCTGTTTAATCAGCTTAATATTAGTTTATATGAAGAAATTTTTACTCACATCAATGATGGCCGGCGCTATGCTGACAGCCGCTGCAGCCACTCCACCGGAGGTGCTTTACCTTGTCGGAGAAATGAACGGATGGACTGCTCCCGACATGGAGGAAGGTCGTGGCTACCAACTTACCGACACGGATAAGGACGGTGTATATACAGGCTCGTTTGAATTTTCGGAGCCGAACAGCTGCAATTTCAAAATCTTCACACAGGTTGCAGGCTGGACTGATTCAGAGGCATATCTGGGTCTACCCGACGGAGCCGAATGGTATCTTTTCAAGGGTGATGTAGATACCATGCCCATCGGCACCTGGCCGGTCGGTTATAGCAACAATATCTTCATCAACAATTGGGTAGGGGGTACGCTCAATATCTCCGTCAAACTCACGGAAACTGACGGCAAGTATATAAGCGGTTCCATCACCCTCTCGTCCGACACACAGCCGGATTTCCCGAAAGTGCCCTCCACCGTATATCTCATCGGTTCGTTCAATGACTATAAGCTCCCGGTCGGCAACAACCTCAACGGTGCGGTAGCTCTCAGCAAGTTTACTTCAGCCGACACACTCCCCGGCTACGAAGGGAAAGCACTTCTCCCCGGCGGTCCGGTCACCCTGGCTATCTGCTATGTAGACCCGGAGACCGGCAACACCGTATACGCCTCTCCGCTCGGTGGTTCGATTTCACTCTATTCGCAGGCTGCGGGAGAACCGGCTATCGAATACTTCAGAACCGTCACTGCTGATGCATTTAACAAGGAGACTGACGGTCTGACCATCAAGAACTGGACCGGCGGTCCGCTGACAGTCAGGTTTGCACTCATCGAGAAGCTCATGCAGCTCCAATGGGATGCCGCTCCGCTCAATGACTTCCCGAAAGAGTCTTTCTATATGATAATTGAGACAAACGACGGTAAGGAGATTATGCCGGCGAACCTTAATTATTACACATTTATCGAGCAGCCGACCAAGGTTAAATCCATCATCTTCACTACAGAAAACAGCGTAGACCCGGAGCCCTCAACTATCTGGGGTGTGGCCGAAGGTGTGAACAACACCATTTCCGAACCGGCACAACTGGAACTGGCGAAAGGTGGTAAGCCGATTATTATCGACTACAACGGATTAATCAGTGGAATGGTATATATAAACACATACACCCGCTCCGCCATTATCAGTTTTGAAAAATATCCCGATTATAACGAAATTCCGGCAATTTACCTTGTAGGATACATGACCGGATGGAGAGAGCCGTCTGCTTCTTATGAAGAAGATTACAAGGAATATAGACTGGAGAATAACGGTAACGGCCGCTTCACAGGCACATTCCTTTGTCCGGCTTCTGATAGCGCTTATTTCCGCTTCTATCAGGCATTGACAGGATGGGACGGTGGAGCTTCCATCGGTGCTACACCGGAGGATTATGTGAATACTCCCGTTGTAGTGACGACAGAGAACTGGTATGGCTCACGATATGTCCTCGGAGGTAAAGGCAACTGGGCACTCGAAGACTGGAATGAGGATAAATATGTAGTCTTCGAGCTCAATATGAGAGACGAGGTGCTCAACATGATGGTAACCACTTCAGGTGTCAATGGCGTTGAAAAATCCGACGACGAAGCGACCTACTTCACTCTCCAGGGCGTGCGCGTTGCAGAGCCAGCCGACGGCATCTACATCAAAGTGACTTCCAAGGGTAGCGAAAAGGTTTATATCCGCTAAATAACCGTTTAAATATCTTTTACGGCCCGTACCGATGGACCTGCCGGTCAGGACATCGTTACGGGCCGTAAATCAATAATACCGACTATCATTTATGACAGACATATCTCCCGGTATTCTCGACATCCATACCCATCTCCCTGCACCCCGGCCCGATGGAGTAATCGCTGCATCTCCGGATGAGTTGCGCGGACTCTATGAGCAATTTCCGAAACAACTCTGGGCCGTGGGCTATCATCCGTGGGAAATCCCCTCCGCCGGCCTTACTGAGATGCAGTTGCAAACTCTGACAGAAGTTGCCGGATTACCGCGTGTTGTCGCTATCGGGGAGACAGGTATCGACAAGGCAAGACTTGAGGATGTACCTCTCTTTGCACAAATCAATGCGTTCAACCGCCACATGGAGCTGGCGCGTTCGCTCGCAAAGCCGCTGATACTCCATGCTGTCAAGGCTCAGGATGTACTCATACCTATGCTCAGGGATTGCGGAGTCCCGGTCGTCATACACGGTTTCAGACAGAAGCCGTCGATTGCCGATATGTACCTCAACGCCGGATGCTATCTCAGCTACGGTGCACAATTCAATGCCGACTCCGTAGCAGTGACTCCCGCCGACAGACTGCTCGCGGAGACGGACTGCAGCGACCTCACGATAGAGGCCGTCATCGGTCAGCTCCGGGCTGTCAGACCGGACATCACAACCGATACAATCGCGGTGAACACCGCCCGGCTGCTACGGCAACAGCTGTAACCACTGTTTCCGTGTCAGTCCCGGAGTCAGTCACAGTGTTATTCCCGGTGTCAGTCCCAGCGTCCGGTGTCCCGCTGCGTCTTCTTGACGAATGAGGCTGTCAGTGCTTCGGTCAGATTGACACCGCTCTGATTGGCCAGACATATCAGCACCCAGAGGACATCGGCCATCTCTTCGGAGAGCTGCTGATGTAAATCACCCTTGGCGAGGTCGGCCGGCTTGGCGACCTGCTCTCCGTACAGTCGCGCGATGACACGAGCCAGTTCACCGACCTCTTCGGTGAGGAGCGCCATGTTGGTCAGCTGGGAGAAATATCCCTTGCCGACGCTCTGTATCCATTCATCTACCCGTTGCTGGGCGTTGTCTATTGTCATATCGGAGGTATTGGAGATATTGGAGTTATCGGAATTATCGGACGGGTCGGACGGGTCAGATGGGTCGGACGGGTCGGATTCGTCTGACGGGTCTGAGGATTAGCCGGGGAGTTAGCGTGTGCGCTTATTCGGGTAGATAAACCGGGCAAGGCCGTAGACATACCGTTTCACACCGGTATGCCAACCCAACAGTTTGTCGAACCATCCTAAATGAGGATTGACCAGCTTCACGACATAGCCGACATAGAACATGGCGAAGAGCGTGCCCGGACCGACGACCGTCCACGGCCATGAGCCGAAGAAGCAATAGCCGCTGATGACAGCCAGGACTACCAACGTGGTGTCGACGGCTATCTTAACCGTCGGAAACGGCTTGCCGGTCACCCTACTGATTGCGACCTGTATACCCTCGCCGGGCATAGTCACTGACCCGCAACGTATTTCGGCCGCTACCGCCACGCCTAATATAGTGGCACCTATAAACTGAGCCAATATCTGATTGAGTAACGAATCGTAACTGAAATATGAGGTCAAAAACATATTGACATCGAGCATCGCGCCGAAGAAGAAACCCACTATGAGTTGAAAGAGCTGTACCGGTTCGAACCGTCGTCTGAGCACCAATATCTGCGCTCCGACCAGCAGGCAGTTCATCACGTTGGTATATCCGCCGATGGTCCATCCGGGAGCGAGCCCCGCTTCACCGGCAAGGGTGAAGGCCATAGGTATGGAGGAGATGACACCGCTGCCAAGATTTGAACGCACACAGAGCGCCACCCCCAATGTCATAAAAAACATTGAAATCAACAGCCACAGATGCTGCCATACGAATTCGATTATTCTGTCTCTCACAGAAACACTACCTGTCATACCCGCAATTTCAAAATAGAATTCATCTGCAAAATTAACCATTTTTGGCGGAAAATAGGGGAATAATTGGGAGAGTGTATGATAAATTTGTTATCTTAGCGTTATAATGTGGTGACCTCATTTAGTATTTTTTACTGAATGGGGGATAACCGATATACAAACTTCCAATAATTATGACTTACAAGTATGATTATCTGATTATCGGCTCGGGCATCGCCGGTATGAGCCTGGCGCTCAAGGTAGCCTCAAAATATCGTGTCGCCCTCATCTGCAAGACGACTCTGACGGAGGCTAACACCAATCTGGCTCAAGGCGGTGTGGCAAGTGTGACCGACACTGCAGTCGACAATTTTGAGAAACATATAGAGGATACAATGATAGCGGGCGACTGGCTGAGCGACCCGGCAGCCGTCAGAAAGGTCGTTGAGGGAGCTCCCGCCGGCATAAAGAGTCTGCTGGAGTGGGGCGTGGACTTCGACCGCAAGGAGGACGGTGAATTTGACCTGCACCGCGAGGGTGGACACTCCGAGTTCAGAATACTGCACCATGCCGACAATACGGGAGCTGAAATACAGCAGTCGCTCGTCGAGGAGGTGCGCCGTCACCCCAATATCGACATCTTCGAACATCACTTCGCAGTGGAAATAATCACTCAGCACCATCTCGGCAAGATTGTGTCGCGACGCACTCCCGACATCACCTGCTACGGTGCATACGTGCTCGATGAGGCCACCGGCAAGGTTGATACCTTCCTGTCACGCATCACCATCATGGCTACCGGTGGTGTCGGAGCGGTCTATACCACCACGACCAATCCGCTCATAGCCACCGGCGACGGCATAGCCATGACCTATCGGGCCAAAGGCACTGTCAAGGATATGGAGTTCATCCAGTTTCATCCCACAGCCCTGTATCATCCTGGCGACCGACCCTCATTCCTCATAACGGAGGCCATGCGCGGCTATGGAGCCGTCCTGCGCAATCTCGACGGCAAGGAGTTCATGCACAAGTATGACAAGCGCCTCTCGCTGGCTCCGCGTGACATTGTGGCCCGCGCCATCGACTCGGAGATGAAACTTAACGGTACAGACCATGTATATCTGGATGTGACCCACAAGGACCCCGAGGAGACCCGACGCCACTTCCCCAACATCTACGAGAAGTGCCTGTCATTGGGTATCGATATCACCAAGGATATGATACCCGTCGCTCCGGCAGCCCATTATCTCTGCGGCGGTATCAAGGTGGACCTCAACGGCGAGTCCTCCATCAACCGCCTTTATGCCATAGGCGAGTGCTCATGCACCGGCCTGCACGGCGGCAACCGTCTGGCCTCCAATTCGCTCATCGAGGCGGTGGTATATGCCGACGCGGCCGCTCGCCACTCTATGGAACAAATCGGCAATTATGAATTGCGTAACGATGTTCCGGAATGGAATGACGAGGGTACTGCCCACCCGGAGGAGATGGTGCTCATCACCCAGTCGGTCAAGGAGGTAAACCAGATTATGGGGTACTACGTAGGTATCGTAAGGTCAGACCTCCGGCTCAACCGCGCGTGGAACCGTCTGGACATACTCTATGAAGAGACCGAGAAACTCTTCAAGGTCTCCAAGCCGTCGCGCGAGTTGTGCGAGTTGCGCAACATCATCAACGTCGCCTACCTCATAATGCGTCAGGCAATGGAACGCAAGGAGAGCCGTGGCCTCCACTACACGGTAGACTATCCCCACAAATAATCCGAAATGAAAAGAACACCAATAATAGCATCCATATTGGCGGCCGGCATCATTCTGACAGTCTATGGTCAGAAACCGAGTGCAGAGAGCCACGATGAGGCCTATCTGCGCAATATGACCATATTCTCAGCCCTGACAAAGGAACTGGAAGAGAATTATGTCGACTCCATCCGCACCTCCGAGGCATTCAAGGCAGCCATCGATGCCATGCTCTCCACCGTAGACCCTTACACGGAATATTTCGACGCCGAGGACCAGGACAAGCTCATGCGCATGACAACCGGCGGATATGCCGGCATTGGCTCATATATCCACACCATCGGCGGCAATACCTACATCTCACAACCTATCGAGGGCTCTCCGGCCAAACGGGCCGGCCTGCTGCCGGGTGACCTGATAGTGCGCGTGGACACGACCGACGCACGCGGACTCGCCTCCGATAAGGTGTCGTCGCTGCTCAAAGGCACCCCCGGCACCACTGTGAGCGTCACCATCGAGCGTCCCTATTCCGCTCCGGGCGACAGTATCCATACATACGACATCGTGCGCGAACAGGTCATGGAACGTTCCGTACCGTGGTGGGGCACCATCAACAACGGTGAGACAGGCTACATACGTCTGACGCAGTTTATAGAGAGTTCTGCGACGGATGTGCGGCAGGCAGTCGAGGCTCTCCGTAATGACCCGGATGTGAAGAATGTGGTGCTCGACCTCCGCTCCAACGGTGGAGGACTCGTAGACAGCGCCATCGAAATACTCGGCTATTTCCTCCCCAAGGGTACGGAGGTGTTGCGCACCGGTGGCAAAAGCCCGGAGACGGTACGCACCTACAAGACACGTCGCGACCCCATAATGCCGGACACACCGCTGGCAGTGCTCATAGACGGTGGCAGCGCGTCGGCAGCCGAGATTGTTGCCGGGGCTCTGCAGGACCTCGACCGCGCTGTGCTCGTAGGCTCACGCTCGTTCGGCAAGGGACTCGTACAGAGCACCCACTCACTCCCCTTCTCGACGATGGTCAAAGTCACGACCGCCAAATACTACATGCCCTCCGGACGCCTGATTCAGGCACTCGACTATTCACGCCGCAATCCTGACGGAACCGTGGCTCGCACGCCTGATTCCCTGACCAACGTGTATCATACACGCAGAGGACGCGAGGTGCGCGACGGCGGAGGACTTACTCCCGACTCCGTCATAGACTGGGGCACTTCGACAGCCGTGGTCTACGGTCTCGTGGCCGGCCAGCATATCTTCGATTATGCCACAAAATATGCAGCCCGGCATGACAGTATTGCTCCCGCCGGGGAATTTAAAATCACCGATGCGGATTTTGCTGAATTTGCCGAGGGGATTGACCCGAAGACATTCAAGTATGACCGGGTGTGCAACGATATGCTGTCCAACCTGCGGGAAGCCGCCGGAAACGAAGGATACCTCACCCCGGAGGTGAAAGCCACGCTCGACAGTCTTGACCATATGCTGAGCCGCGACCTCAAGAGCGACCTGTACAGCAAACGTGATGAAATCGAGGAATATATAGAGGTTGAAATCGCCGGACGTTACCACGGTGAAGGGGGTAAGACACGTCAGGCGCTCAATCACGACAAGGCCATAGACAAGGCTGTCCAAATCTTCAACACGCCCGGCCTGTATGACAAGATATTGGCGACACCGGCCAAGCGGGGGGCGACACTCAAAGGGGGTAAGAAATGACTCTCAAGGAAGCCTCGCAACTCTTTGCGACCCCCGAACGCCTCGAAGCCTTGTCATCGGCCATAGGCACCCGGGGACCGCGACGTGTCCGCCTCACGGGTCTGCCGGGGAGCGCACCGGCGATGCTTTTCGCCGGCATGAAGCGTCGCAAGACCCCATATATCATTGTGGCCGACGACCCTGACACGGCGGGATATATGTACCACGACCTGTGTCAGATAGCCGGTGACGAATGTGTCGCCATATTCCCAAGCGGCTATAAACGTGACATAAAGTACGGTCAGCCCGACGAGGCCGCCCGTATACTCCGCACGGATGCGCTCAACGCGTGGAGCAACAATCCTCAGCTGCGGTGGCTGGTGACATCGCCCGAAGCACTGGCCGAACGCGTACCCGCCCCGTCGCGGCTCGATGAGCACACGCTGAATATAAAGAGCGGCGGACGCTACCGTATGTCCGACATCATAATGCGTCTGCGCGACGAGGGGTTCAAGGAGACGGACTATGTCTACGAACCCGGTCAGTTCGCACGCCGCGGCTCCATACTCGACGTGTTCAGTTACAGCAACCCGCTGCCGTATCGTCTCGACTTCTTCGACGATGAAGTCGACTCAATCCGTATCTTCAATATAGAGACACAGCTCAGCGAGGAACGCGTGCAGGAGGTAGCCATCGTTCCGCCGGGCACTTCGGAGGATGCCGACGGTATCAGCCTGCTCGAATTTGCAGGTTCCTCAGCGGTACTCCTGTGTCAATCGGCCGCCCACACCCTGTCACGCGTCAGATATATCTGCAGCGAGACTTTCTCCGAATCAGCCATGATTGCCGATGAGGGTGACAAAGATGCCATGAAGAAGTGTGTGGACGCGTCGGCTTTCGAGAGGATGATGTCCATGTTGCGCGTCGTGGACTACGGCTACAGTGACGTGGACAATGTCATTGAGAGCACTGCCACCCGCGGCAGTGTCCACACATTGCATTACGAGTGCAGCCTTCAGACACTCTATCATAAGAATTTCGACCTGATAGCCGACAGTTTCAGGCAATTTCTTTCCGAGGGCTACCGCATACTGATACTCTCTGACACCGTACATCAGACGGACCGGTTGCGCTCCATCTTCGAGGACCGCAAGGATGACATCAGCTTCACACCGGTAGACCATACCATCCACGAGGGATTCGTGGACCGCGAGAACAAAATATGCTACTTTACCGACCATCAGATATTCGACCGCTTCCACAAGTACAATCTGAAGAGCGACCGTACACGCAGCGGCAAGCTGGCTCTGAGCCTTAAGGAACTGGGACAAATCGAGGCCGGAGATTACATAGTGCATGTGGACTACGGCATCGGTCGTTTCGGAGGCCTTATCAAGACCGACACCAACGGCCGTCCGCAGGAGATGATAAAGTTGCTCTATCAGAATGACGACATCATCCTGGTGAGCATCCACGCTCTGCACAAGCTATCCAAATATAGGGGCAAGGAGGGTGTGCCTCCCAAAGTCTCCAAGCTCGGCACCGGGGCATGGCAACGCATCAAGGAGCGGACCAAGACCAAGATGAAGGATATAGCGCGCGACCTGATAAAGCTCTATGCCGCGCGCCGCAATGAGGAGGGTTTCGCCTATTCTCCGGACTCCTATCTGCAGCATGAACTGGAGGCCTCGTTCATCTATGAGGATACCCCGGACCAGATGCGCGCCACACAGGCCATCAAGCAGGATATGGAGTCTAAACGACCTATGGACCGTCTGGTGTGCGGTGATGTCGGCTTCGGCAAGACGGAACTGGCCATTCGCGCGGCATTCAAGGCTGCCGTCGATGGCAAACAGACCGCAGTCCTTGTCCCGACCACGGTGCTGGCCATGCAGCATTATCACACATTCTCCGAACGTCTGAAGGAGCTCCCGGTACGCGTGGAGTTTCTCTCGCGCGCCCGGAAAGCCAAGGATGTCACCCGCATACTCAAAGAGCTTGAAGAGGGAAAAATCGATATTCTGATAGGTACACACAAGCTGATAGGGAAAAGCGTCAGATTCAAAGACCTCGGACTGCTGATTATCGACGAGGAACAGAAATTCGGTGTCGCTGTCAAGGAGAAGCTCAAACAGCTCAAGGTAAATGTGGACACCCTGACACTTTCGGCCACCCCGATACCGCGCACACTGCAGTTCTCGCTCATGGGTGCGCGCGACCTCTCATCGCTCAACACACCTCCTCAGAACCGCCAGCCGGTGATGACCACTGTCGCGGGCTTCGATGACGACATACTGCGCGAGGCCATCAATTTTGAATTGAGCCGCAACGGACAAATCTTCTTCATCAGCGACCGTATACAGAACCTGCAGGATATCGAGAGCCGGCTGCGCGAACTCGTTCCCGGTGTACGTATCGTGACGGCTCACGGCCAGATGCCACCGGAACAGCTTGAGAAAGCCATCCTTGATTTCGGTGCCCATGACTATGATATCCTGCTGTCGACGACGATTGTGGAGAACGGTATCGACATGCCCAACGTCAATACCATCATCATCAACAATGCCCATCATTTCGGCCTGAGCGAACTGCATCAGTTGCGCGGCCGTGTCGGACGCTCGTCGCGCAAGGCCTTCTGTTATATGCTGACACCGCCGGGGATGCCTCTGCCACCCGTCGCACGGCGACGGCTGCAGGCCATAGAGTCATTCTCCGACCTCGGCAGCGGCATACACATCGCCATGCAGGACCTCGACATACGCGGCGCGGGCAATCTGCTCGGTGCCGAACAGAGCGGCTTCATAGCCGACTTGGGATATGAGACCTATCAGAAAATCCTGAAGGAGGCTGTCATCGAACTGAAGACAGAAGAATTCGGTGACAACTTCGAGGATGTCAGACGCGATGCGGACACCGATTACGTCAGCGACTGCACCATAGAGAGCGACCTCGAATTGCGTTTGCCGGGTGAATATGTGCCGCAGGAGAGCGAACGCATACATCTCTACCAGCAACTCGACAATATGGAGCGTGAGGAGGATGTGGAACAGTTTGCCGAGAGTCTGCGCGACCGCTTCGGCCGTATACCGGATACTACGGCTGAGCTTATCCGGATAGTCCCCCTGCGTATGACAGCGCGACGGCTTGGCATAGAGCGACTGATACTCAAAGGGGGTAAGTTGATACTGCATTTTGTCACCAAGGATAACCGCGCCTATTATGAAAGCAAAGCCTTCGGCGGTGTCCTGGACTACATACAGCGACCGTTAGGAGGCATCAACATCCGTGAGGCCAACAACAGGCTGGCCATCACCATCGACAACGTCGGCAGCGTAACGCAAGCTCTGACCATCCTGCGCGATATGCTCCCCAAATCATAGCCAAAATAGCTAAAGGTCCTGACACCATCACGGCGTCAGGACCTTTAGTCTTGGCTTGTCTTACAATTTTTTTGGTTGAAAAGATTATTTGCGCTTTCCATCGTGACGGTGACCGTCGCGCATTCTCTCGTCGGGACGACCATCCTTGCCACCCTTCATGTTGTGACCCTTGCTGTTGAACTTGATGTTCTTCTGATGGTTGCCACCGAATGTCGATGTGTAGGCATTCTCAAGATACTTCACATACTGGTCGGCTGTAAGGATAGTCTTCATCTCGGCCAGATAAGCGGCTCTGCTTGCCTTGGCGGCTTCGCCACGGGCCTTCATCTCGGCACGGCGAGCATCTTTACCGGCTTTCTTGGCGGCCTTTTTCTCATCCTTGCTCAAATCCTTGACGGCCTTTTTGGCGTCGGCTTTGCTCTTGGCAAACTCCTGACGGGCTTCCTGACGCTCTTTATACATCTTCGCATTCAGGGCCTCTACTTTAGCTTTCTGGGCGTCGGTGAGCTGAATACCCTCGAAAAGGGCTGCCTTACGGCATGAATCCTGTTTGTCACATTTTTTGTTCTGCTTGCAGCATACTGTCTCCTGCTTGCATTTATTATCGCCGGTGCATGCAGGCTTTGATTGAGCAAATGTAGGGATGGCGGCCAGAGCCATCAATGTAAGGCTGAATAGTGTCTTCTTCATAGTCTGAAATATTTTCTAACTTGTTAATGATTATCTTGTTTGTCAAGACCGGCTGCCGGGGTTTGAGAACGCTGACACATCCGGTCGGTTTACGTACATATGACATGATAACACCCCTCATGGTTTAAAAGCCGGGAATTTTTTAATATTCATTAACACAAACGGCCCCGGCCGCTTGCGGTGAGCGGTCAGGGCCGGTAACGGTATTGGAGACTATCGTAGCTGTGGCTGCTATTTTAGCCGGAACAGCTATGACAGCGATATCGGTTATTTTGGCTATGATAGCTGTTATAGCTATTTTTCGGAGATATATTTGTGGATGGCAGCGGCGGCTTTGCGACCGGCACCCATAGCGAGAATGACGGTGGCGGCACCGGTGACGGCATCACCTCCGGCGAATATATTGGGGCGGGATGTCTGACCGGCCTCGTCGGCTACGATACAGCCGCGTTTGGTAGTCTCCAGACCCTCGGTAGTGTGCTTGATAAGCGGGTTGGGACTTGTGCCGAGAGCCATGATGACCACATCGCAGTCCATGACAAAGTTGCTGCCCTCCTTGACTACGGGAGAACGACGGCCGCTCTCATCGGGCTCGCCGAGCTCCATCTCCACACACTCGATGCCTTTGACCCATCCATCCTCCGTACCGATGATACGCACGGGGTTGGTGAGCATCTTGAATTCGATACCCTCCTGCTTGGCGTGATGCACCTCCTCGACACGTGCGGGAAGCTCTGCCTCCGAACGGCGATAGACAATGACGGCCTCTGCTCCGAGACGGCGCGCTGTGCGGACTGCATCCATAGCGACGTTACCGCCACCGACTATGACAGCTTTCTTGCCGGCATAAATCGGAGTGTCATACTGTTCGTCGTATGCGTGCATCAGATTGGCACGGGTCAGAAACTCGTTGGCTGAGAATACACCGTTGAGATTTTCACCCTCGATGCCCATAAAGCGCGGCAGACCGGCGCCCGAACCGATGAAGACGGCTTCATAACCCTCTTGGTCTATCAGCTGGTCGATGGTAGCTGTACGACCCACGATGACGTCGGTGTCAATCTCGACGCCGAGACGCTTGACGGCCTCGACCTCGCGCGCCACTACACGCTCCTTGGGGAGACGGAATTCGGGTATGCCGTACACAAGCACTCCGCCGACCTTATGGAGAGCCTCGAAGATTTTGACCTCATATCCGAGTTTGGCCAGGTCGGAGGCACAAGCCAGTCCGGCGGGACCCGAGCCTACAACGGCGACTTTATGGCCGTTACGCTCTATTGCCGCAGGCTTGCGGTCTTCATCGCCGGCATGTTCGATAGCCCAGTCGCCTACAAAACGTTCCAGCTTGCCGATGGCCACCGGCTCTCCCTTGATGCCGAGCACACAGGCTCCCTCACATTGTGACTCCTGCGGACATACCCGACCGCAGACTGAGGGGAGGGAACTGTCACGCGCGATGACGTCGGCGGCCGCCGCAATATCACCCTTGACAACCTGACGGATGAAGCCCGGTATATCGACATGGACGGGACACTGACCCTGACAACGCGGATTCTTACAGTCCAGACAGCGTGTGGCCTCGAGCATGGCCTCCTCGCGGTCATAACCGAGACAAACCTCTTCGAAATTAGTGGCGCGTACCTTCGGGTCCTGCTCGCGCACTGCAACACGTGGTATTCTGTTAGCCATTACAATGACATTTATGAGTTTCGGGATTGGTTTTTACATTATTACGATACATGTTCTGCCGGCGCATGGCCTCGTCAAAATCCACCTTGTGGGCATCAAACTCAGGGCCGTCGACACATGTGAAGCGTGTCTGACCGTCGACAGTGACACGACATGCTCCGCACATACCGGTGCCGTCGACCATAAGGGCGTTGAGCGACACGACTGTCGGTATCTGATACTCTTTGGTAGCCAGACTCGCGAACTTCATCATTATCATCGGTCCGATTATGACACAGCGGTCATAATGCTTGCCCTGATTTTCAATGAGTTCCTTGATAAGTCCGGTGACCATACCGTGATAACCGGCAGAGCCGTCGTCGGTGGCGAGATGGACATTTGCGACCTGTTGCATCTCGTCGACGTATGTGAAGAGGTCGCGAGTGCGCGCTCCGATGATGACATCGGCAGTGACACCCTGCTCCTTAAGCCATTTGGCCTGAGGATATACGGGAGCCGTACCGACACCGCCGGCCACGAAGAGAATATTCATCTTGCGCAGCTCCTCGACGGGGATGTCAAGCAGGTCGGAGGGACGGCCCAGCGGCCCGGCGAAGTCTGCGAAGGCATCCCCCTCGTTCATATCATTAATCTTGGTCGAAGAGATACCGACACTCTGGGTGACGATTGTCACAGTGCCGGCTTCGCGGTCATAATCACATATTGTCAGCGGTATACGCTCGCCGGCCTCATCGGTGCGGACGATTACGAATTGTCCGGGTTGAGCCGAGGCAGCCACCCGCGGGGCCAAAACCTTCATCTCCGTGATGGCCGGAGAGAGGTAACGCTTGGATACTATGGTAAACACAGCAGATAGAGTTAGATTAATTAGGTTAGCTGAGAGATATTCTACCCTGCCGGCGCGTAAAACGGACATCAGCATATCCGCCCGCACCACAAATTATCGTTATGCGGGGGTAGAAATTTGTATTAGTCACAAATTTAAGTTATTTTTGCTGATTATTCATAACAAATGGCTTAAAAATGACAAAAAATATGTTGGACCTCATAAGTGAGGAAATCAAAAAGGCAATGCTGGCACGCGAGAAGGTACGCCTTGAAGCTCTGCGCGGCATCAAAAAGGAATTTCTCGAAGCGAAGACAGCCAAGGGTGCGAACGGCGAGCTGAGCGACGACACGGCCATGAAGATTATGGTCAAGATGGTCAAGCAGCGCAAGGAGAGCGCGGCTATCTATACAGCCAACAATCGTCCGGAACTGGCCGAGAATGAGCTGGCCGAAGCAGCTGTCATCGAGGAGTTTCTCCCCGCGCAACTCAGCGGTGAGGAGCTTGAGGCGGAGCTTAAAGCCATAATCGCCGAACTGGGTGCGGAGGGTCCGCAGGCTATGGGCAAGGTCATGGGTGTGGCTTCCAAACGTCTGGCCGGACGCGCCGAGGGTAAAGCCATCAGCGCTTGCGTCAAGCAACTGCTCGCATAAACCAACCTTCAAAATTTAATCAGATGCTTACACTACAGACTATAAAGGAAAATCCTCAGTTCGTGATAGAGCGCCTCGCCGTCAAGGGCTTTGACGGTCGCGCCGTGATTGCCGAAATTCTGGAAATCGATGCCGAACGCCGCCGGCTGCAGGCCAAGTGCGACAGCGACGCCTCCGAGCTAAAGAAATTAGCCGCCTCCATCGGAGCCCTGATGAAGCAGGGTGACAAGGAGGGAGCGGAAGCCGCCAAAGCGAAAGTAGCCGAAATCAAGGGTGCGACCAAGGGGTTGCAGGACCGTCTCGAAGAGTGCGAACGCAAGAGCGTCGAACTGCTGCTCACCGTCCCCAACCTCCCCTGTGCCGCTGTGCCCGAGGGTAAGAGCGCGGCCGACAATGTGGTCGAGCAGACAGGCGGTCCGATGCCTGAACTCCCCGTAGACGCTCTGCCCCACTGGGAACTGGCACGCAAGTATAACCTCATCGACTTCGAGATGGGTGTCAAGGTGACCGGTGCCGGATTCCCGTTCTATATCGGCAAGGGTGCGCGACTGCAGCGCGCGCTGATACAATTCTTCCTCGACCAGGCCTGGGAGGCCGGTTATGTGGAGGTGGAGCCACCCTTTGTAGTCAATGCGGCCTCCGGTTACGGTACCGGACAGCTCCCAGACAAGGAGGGACAGATGTATCATGTCACCGTCGATGACCTGTACCTCATCCCGACAGCCGAGGTGCCCGTCACCAACATGTACCGCGACGTGATCCTCCCGCAGGAGAGCCTGCCGCGCAAGAATTGCGCCTACTCCCCCTGCTGGCGCCGTGAGGCCGGCAGCTACGGCAAGGATGTGCGCGGCCTCAACCGCCTGCATCAGTTTGACAAGGTCGAAATCGTACGTATCGAGAAGCCGGAGAACTCATACGCCGCGCTTGAGGAGATGAAGGACCATGTGCGCGGTCTGCTTGAGAAATTAGGCCTCCCCTGGCATATACTCCGTCTCTGCGGCGGTGACATGTCGTTCACATCGGCCATCACATTCGACTTCGAGGTATGGTCGGCCGCACAGCAGCGCTGGCTTGAGGTTTCGTCAGTCTCCAACTTCGAGACATACCAGGCCAACCGTCTTAAGTGCCGCTATCGCGGAGATGACAAGAAGACACACCTGTGTCACACCCTCAACGGGTCAGCTCTGGCCCTGCCACGCATCGTTGCGGCACTCCTTGAGAACAATCAGACACCCGAGGGTATTGTCATACCGGAATGCCTGCGCAAATATACAGGCTTCGACATCATAGATTAATCATTCGCCCGCCATCCACGGCCGGCACAATACAATACAGCACCGTGAGTTACATTAGCAAAGAAGAGAAGAAAATCCCCATCAACGACCCGACGGGCAAATGGAGCGACCTGACACTTCTGCCTGAATGGGAGGAGCAGTTTTATGACGTCTATACCGTGCGCAAGTATGGCAAATGGATTATGCTCAAGGCACTCAAGAAGGAGTATGCCGACAATCCCAAGTATATCGAGATGCTCGAAAAGGAGTTTGACACTCGCTACAATCTGGCTCATCCCAATATCGTAATGGTCAATGACCTGGAGGAGGTGCCCGGCATCGGCAAGGCCATCATCACCGACGACGTGTACGGCTATTCGTTGAGAAGGCTCATCGATGAGAAACGACTCACTCCGCGTATTGTCAAGCGACTCAAAACGCAGCTGCTCGATGCGCTCGACTATATTCAGGAAAACCATATCGTGCATCACCCCATCACTCCGGACTCAATCATTTTCACCGAATACAATGAAAACCTGAAGCTGATAAATGTAGGATATGACCAGACCGATTCACTCTCGGCTCAGGATACACAGGCTGATATTCAGGCATACGGACGCGTGCTCGCCGAAGTGCTCGACAATCTTCCCGAGTCGCTCCCCCGGCTCAGACGGATTGCCAACAAATGTCAGGACAAGTCACATCCCTACCGCAACGTGATGAACCTGCAACTCGACATCGAGCGCCGCAGCCCGATGTACACATACCTGTTCCTCGTGCTTCTGGTGGCTATCGTGCTGCTTCTGGTGCTCTGGCTTATCAAATAATCTCTCAATATGGTCGAAGTTAAGCAAATAGAACCCACCAAGGGAAACCTCCGCAAGTTCATACAGTTTGAACTCGATTTATACAAGAATCACCCCTGCCATGTGCCGCCGCTCGTCATGGACGAACTCTCGACACTCAATCCCAAGGAAAATCCGGCTTTCGACTTCTGTGAAGCCGCCTATTTCATGGCTTATCGCGACGGGAAGCCCGTAGGACGCATCGCCGGCATTATCAATCATCAGGTCAATAAGGCCACCGGTGAAAAGGATGCCCGCTTCGGATTTATCGACTTTATCGACGATTACGAAGTGTCGGAGGCTCTGCTCAAGGCTGTCGAAGATTGGGGACGGTCAAAGGGGATGACCAAGATTATCGGTCCGCTTTCATTTACCGACCTCGACAAGGAGGGTATGCTCATAGAGGGTTTTGACGAACTCTCCACAATGGCAACCATACATAACTATCCCTACTATCCGCAACATATCGAGCGACTCGGGTATGAGAAGGAATCCGACTGGGTGGAATTCCTGATGGAGGTACCTGACGCAGTGCCGGAGAAGCACAACCGTATCGCGGACATCGTCAAACGCAAGTACGACCTGCGGGTGCTCAAATACAACAGCCGTAAACGCATCAAGTATGAGTACGGACGCTCATTGTACCAACTCATCAATGAGACTTACAAGGACCTGTACCAGTACTCGCCGCTCACCGAACGACAGATAACCCACT
>CAMWRB010000006.1 GCA_947176545.1 uncultured Porphyromonadaceae bacterium | reverse complement strand
CGTTGGAACGATACTATCCCGTGCATAAGCATTTCGTATTCGGGGAAATTGAACAGGGACTTATGTCATTCCAAAGAGTGTACGGCACCTATATGGCGGACAAAATCAGAGAGGCAGCTTTCGCTCCGACACCATCCACGCGCAACTATTTTAACCCTGCATTCAGAAATGACAATTATGTTGCAATAGGTTTTCTCCCAATCTGGAATCCGGTCAGCAATCTGCAGTTGCGTGGCAGTTTCTATGGCTATCAACCTGTTCGCAACATTGGTGCCGATGCAGATGGAAATGCCCGCTATGACGGTTGGTTGCACGGAACACAGTTCATCGGTGAGGTAGCCGCCGTGTATAATTTCTCGTTTGCCTCCCTGTCCATATACGGCAATTATCTGACTAATCCGGGTAACAACTGGAATTTCGGAATATCGTTCGGTCTATATTTCCGTGCACCGCGTTTTATACGTTAAGCCGGTCTGCCGACAGCATGGACGGTGGATTATCTGATATTCACGCGCAAGTATGATTATCGGATGGTTTTGGTGGTTTTACTACCCAAATCACGCAACTTTGTAGCCCGTACTTTAAGTCCGACTGATGAATGTTCGATGTGTGAGACACACTTTTCATATGCCTTGGATGTCGCATCTATATGGCGTTGAATATCGGTGAAGTCATTCATGAATGTTACTAGTTTGTCGAATATCAATCCGCCGAGACGCGCAATCTCCTCGGCATTACGATTCTGATTTTCGACACGCCATAGCTGCTTGATGATTTGCAGGACGGAGAGAAGATGGGTGCCTGAAACTATGACAACGTTGCGGCTGTAAGCGTAGTCCCACAAATCGGGTGTATGACTGACAGCCGATATGTAGGCCATGTCATTGGGTATGAACATAAGCGTATGTTCCATAGCCCCTTCGATGTTTTTGTGATACTGTTTGCGTGCCAGTTCATCCACATGTTTCCGTACGGACTCCGCATGACGTTTGAGCATTGCTTCGGCTGTCTCGTTATTCTCACAGTCTGTATATTGCAGGTAATAGGTAAGTGAGACCTTCGCATCAATTATAATCTTCTGACCCTCCGGGAGGAGTACGACCATGTCCGGTTTCTGACTGCGGTCATCCTCATCACGTATCACTCCGTTGGAGTCTTTATTGACTTGTGTCAGGTAATTGACACCCTTAATCATACCTGCTTTGACAAGCATGTTTTCGAGAATAGTCTCACCCCATTTACCCTGTACACGGGTATTACCCGATAATGCTGCAGACAGCCTGCGCGCTTCATCAGCAATAACCCGGTTGGACAGTATCAGGTCCTTAAGCTGATTTGAAATAATTCCTTTGTCGCGGTTTTCAGCCATATAATAGCTGTCAATAGCCTTTTTGAAGTTCTCGATGTTGGAGTTCAACGGTGTGAGGAGGGTGTTGATTTGTCGTTCGTTCTCACGGTTGAGACGTTCCTCGCGTGTGGTGAGTATGTCGTCGGCAAGAGCTTGAAATTCGAGTCTGGACTGCTGCACAAACTTTTGAACCATCTCCTGTGACTGCTCGTTAATACGGCGTTCGAGCAGGTCGAGCTCCTCCTGATATTGTCTCCTTGCATTCTCCAAGGCCATACGCGAACGATGATTCAAGACTACATATATCAATACCGTGACTGTCACGAAGCATATTATAATAAGTATTGCAGTGAGGGTATCCATAGGTTTAAATTATTTCTTTACAACCAACTTTTTAAAATCATCGGACATTATGACTCTCATATCCCGCAGGATGAGCATGACCGGCAACCCCTCCGATTTGCATATTGTCATGGCTTTGTCTGCCCCGACGGCCATGCACGTTGTAGCTATTGCATCTGCTGTTATACAGCATGGTGCGACGACGGTGGCGGATATGACATCCGTGGAAACGGGCCGGCAGGTCAGCGGGGAGATGGTGTGACCATATTGTGCACCCTCTTTCGTGTTGTGGTAATTGCGGTAATTTCCGGAAGTGGCGACAGCACCGTCACTCATAGAAATGATTGCGGCAATCTCCTCACCGGGGTTGTGGCCGCTCTCGGGGACATCAATGGCAATATGCCAGGGTTGTCTGCGGCTGTTAAGTCCTGAGCATACTATCTCACCCCCGATTTCCACAAGATAATTGCAGACACCGTTACGCTTGAACATATCCGATACCAAATCAACTCCATACCCCTTGGCCAGGGCCGAAAAGTTAAACTCTGTCCTTATATCATCCTTATATAAAACGCCGTCTCTCAAACGGGTCTTATCTATGCCGGTGAACACTTTGAGACTGTCGCAACGCAGTGTGTCGGAATTGGCTCTATGTCCTTTGCCGACCCCCCAGGCTGTGATGGCGGGTGATAGTGTGGGGTCAAACATCCCTCCGGATAACCTGTTGATGCGCCGGCTCTCGGTATATATATGTTCGAAGTGGCTGTTGACCGGTGTGGAGAGCGACATATTGACCTTACTGACTAACGATGAGTCGTTGAACACTGATAGTGATGAGTCGACCGGGTATGTCGCAGGAATGATTGAATCTGTCAGTGACGTGGCTCCTTCCCATGTCACGTTATAGGCCGTATTCCATATAATACCCGATGTCTGTTGCCAACCTGAATCGGAATTACATCCTGTGAGAAGGATACCGGCAGCTAAAAAGAGCGCGTTAAAAAACAGAGTCAGGGATATATATTTCATATTCATTTTCAGACTGAATAATATAAAATCTCAAATAAAAATGCGTTGAACTCATAAATTTGATTTCGTATAATGCAAAAATAATAAAAATATATTATATTTGACGATTGTAATCAAATCTCTCCCGCCATATAATTTTTCGGAACGTTGCATTGACGGATATTTTTACAGTCGGAATATATAATAATATTTAAATACACAATTGCTACTTAACATTATGAATCAATCATTTCTGTTTCTTGCCGAAGGCTTTGAGGAGATAGAGGCTCTGACCACTGTCGATGTCTTGCGGCGTGCCGGGCTTGATGTCAAGACCGTCTCAATAACCAGTGCCCTTCAGGTCAAGGGAGCACATGGCATCGTAGTTCGTGCCGACGTATTGTTTGACAATACTCTGTTTGATAATCCGGCGTGGCTCATTCTCCCCGGAGGACTCCCCGGTGCTGACAACCTCTATGACTTTGCACCGCTCCACGGATTGCTGGAAGGTCAGGCAAAAAGTGCCAACGGCCGTATTGCCGCCATATGCGCCGCTCCGGCAGTGGTACTCGGTAAGATTGGTCTGCTCAAGGGCGAGAAGGCTACATGCTATCCCGGTTTTGAGGAGCATTTGGAGGGTGCCGAATATGTGGACCAGCCGGTCGTTGTAAGCGGTAAATTTGTAACCGCAAACGGTCCTGCCAATTCTATGCTCTTCGCGCTCAATATCGTTCGGGAGACTATCGGCGAGCTGGAGGCTGTCAAGGTTGCCAACGGCATGCTGTTCTATCCTGTCAGCAATGAGGAATTTGACTTCGGATGATTGAGGGAGACGACATATATTATAATATAGCAAAGACCGGTAAAGGGCAGCTTCGTGAGAAGATGAGCCGTTTTCTGGCCTTTGCCTATAAGGTCAAAAATTCAGATGAAGCGCGTGAATACATCCGGAGCATTCAGAATGAATATCACGATGCGCGTCATGTTTGCTGGGCATACGCCCTCGGGCCGGACGGCGGCGATTGGCAGCTCAACGACAACGGCGAGCCGTCGGGAACAGCCGGAAAGCCTATTTTGGGGCAGATTCGGAGTGCCGGACTGACAGATGTAGTGGTATGCGTCGTGAGATACTTCGGTGGTATCAAGCTCGGAACATCGGGATTGATTCAGGCCTACCGTGAATCGGCCCGGCTGGCCCTTGAGGATGCCGGACGTATGGAGTGTTATAAAAGCCGTACCGTCGAAGTGTCGGTAGGTTATGTATGTCTTGACGGAGTGATGCGTATCGCGCGTTTGCCGGGTGTCGAGATATTGTCTCAGGAATTTGACAACGTATGTCGTCTTGTGCTTAATGTCCGTGAATCAAGATTTGATGAGATTACCGGATTATTATCCAAAGTCGAGGGAGCGGTGATTGAGAGTGCCTCCGATGCCCCCCTTTTATAGGCTTTTTTACAGTCTCATAGTTAAGAAAAATAGCATATTATAGCTGTTGTTTCAAAAAAAATTACGATATTTGCAATGCCAAAATTCATTAGGGTACTATGCCCTCATGTGATTTAAGGCATTTTATTGAATATTAAGTATTTATAGATAATCTTTAAATTTTCACATCAATGACAAAAGCAGATATTGTTAATGAAATATCTCGCAGCACCGGTCTTGAAAAGGCAGCTGTGCTTCAGACAGTCGAGAAATTCATGGAGGTAGTCAAAGACTCAATGGCTCATGGCAACAATGTTTATCTCAGAGGTTTCGGCAGCTTCGTCATCAAGACTCGCAAGGAGAAAACTGCACGCAACATCTCTAAGAATACAGCTATCATCATTCCCGAACACAAAGTGCCGGCATTCAAGCCCTCACGTGTTTTCCTTGATGAAGTGAAATAATTATAATCACCTAATTAATAATCAATATGCCCAGCGGAAAGAAAAGAAAAGGCCACAAGATGGCCACACACAAACGTAAGAAAAGACTCAGAAAGAATCGTCATAAGAAGAAATAAGGCGGTCGTCATAATGACTTACGTTCGCAAAGAGATTGAGAATATTGCTCACTTTGCGTCATAGAAAGTATGCAGAGGAACAGACATGGGGAGGGCTGAGGACTTTCTTCATAGTCTGTTCTTCTCTCTTTTTTATTCACTTCACACGTTTTATCTTATAATGAAGAGCGAATTAGTAGTTGACGTTCAGGAGAAAGAAATCTCCATCGCGTTGCTTGAGGATTCACGGCTGGTGTCATTGCAGAAGGAAAGCCGAAATCAAGCGTATGCGGTTGGTGATTTGTATCTGGCTAAGGTCAAGAAACTTATGCCGGGACTCAACGCCGCTTTCGTGGACGTCGGATACGAAAAAGACGCTTTTCTTCACTATCTCGACCTCGGAGCTAATTTCAATACCTATCTCAAGTTTATTCAAGAAGCACTTGAGGATAAAAAAAAGCTCCCCAATATCTCAAAATTCACCAAGCTGCCCGACATCCCAAAAAACGGTTCGATAACCGACCTTATACAGCCCGGAACGGAACTGTTGCTGCAGATTGCCAAAGAACCAATCTCGTCCAAGGGACCCAGACTCACCACGGAGATAACCTTTACCGGCCGCTTCATGGTACTTATACCGTTTTCGGATAAAATCTCCATCTCGCAGAAGATTAAATCGGCCGAAGAGAAAATCAGACTCCGTCAGCTCATCGGAAGTATAAAACCCAAAGGATTCGGTGTGATTGTCAGGACGAGTGCTGAGAACAAGCGCGTCGCCGAATTGCACAATGAGATGAATACACTCGTCAAATGTTGGGAAGAGTCGATTGCAAAGATGCAGCGCAGCACACCTCCCACGCTTATATACGAGGAGGACAGCAGGGCGGTCAGCATAATCCGAGATATCTTCAGTCCTAATTTCGAGAGTATCTATGTCAATGAGGCCGACACTTTCACGCAAATACAGAATTATGTAAGCATAATTTCGCCGGAAGCGAAAGATGCGGTCAAACTGTACACCAAGGACACACCTATCTTCGATAATTTCAACATCACCCGTCAGATTAAGAGCAGTTTCGGCAAGACTGTCTCATTCAAATCAGGGGCGTATATCATTATCGAACATACGGAGGCGCTTCATGTCATAGATGTCAATTCCGGAAACCGGACAAAAGCCTCCAACGACCAGGAAACAAATGCACTTGAGGTCAATATGAGAGCTGCGGATGAAATCGCACGCCAGCTCAGACTTCGTGACATGGGAGGTATCATTGTCATCGACTTTATAGATATGAATAAAGCCGAGCACAGACAGACGCTTTACGAGCACATGAAACAGGTCATGCTCAATGACCGTGCACGTCACAATATTTTGCCTCTCAGTAAATTCGGACTTATGCAGATAACACGTCAGCGTGTCCGTCCCGTGCTTGATATAACGACGTCAGAGACTTGTCCTTCATGTTACGGAAAGGGGGAGATACAACCCTCCCTGCTGTTTACCGACAAGCTTGAAGAGAAAATTGATTATCTTGTCAATTCTCTGATGATTAAGAAGTTTGTGCTGTTTGTACACCCGTTTGTCGAAGCATATATCAAGAAAGGAGTATTCTCACTGTATGGCAAGTGGAGACGTCGTTTCGGCAGAGGTGTCAAGGTGATAGCCAATGAGTCGTTGGCATATCTGGAATATAAAGTGCTCGACGGAGAGGGCAAGGAGATAGACCTCAAGGAGGAGAGCGATATGAACAGCAGTCATACGAAGAATCGTACACGCAATAAGCGAGATAGCGAAGATAAGAAGTCTTGAACAGAATGAAAAGATGATGTGTCAGACGATATAAGACACGTAAATATTCAACCCTTGTGTAACGAAGTTTACATAGAAAAGGTAAAAACACAAAACGGTGCGTCAATCATTTGAATTTGACGCACCGTTTATATTCAGACCCAAACCCACAGGAGGTATGGTGATGACTTGAAACAAGCCCCTTTCTATATACCGGCCAGGTAGTCAGCCACTACAAATGTGGAGCCTCCGATGAATATTACATCCCTCTCATCAGCATCTTTGAGAGCCTGACTATAGGCTGCCGTTACTCCTCCGTCGCATAATACGCTGTTGAGTCCCTCTGATAGAAGCAGATTGTGGAGTTGTTCGGCATCCATAGCGCGAGGCACTGAAGCGCGGGTGGTGTAATATATCGCGTCATTCGGGAGCAGATGCTTGATATGGTCCACATCCTTATCGGACACAAAGCCTATGACAAGACGTGCAACTCCTCCCTGACGAGAGCGGACCCGTTCCAATTGCGGCATGGTCTCACCCAGTCCGGCCTCATTATGACCGGTGTCGCATATTGTCAGCGGAGACTGCGCGGTAATCATCCAGCGGCCCGCCAGTCCTGTCAGTTCACACACATTTCCGACGCCTGACATGATGGCGGAATCCGGAATATCGAGTCCCTGAGAACGCAACATGCGGACAGCTGAGAGCAGGGTGTTGATATTTTTACGTTGATACGACCCGCCCAATTCAGCATGAAACGGTTCCGGGAAGAGTGAGGTATGACATTTCCAACCACCGGATTCAGCATCCTCCTCGCATCGGGTCAGAAGACGCTCGTCTTCGGCAAAGGTGACCGGTGCTCCGACAGATTGACTCTTCTGTTCAAAAACACGTCTTACATCTCCCTCTGCTTCACCGATGACCACAGGTATTCCCTCCTTGATAATTCCGGCCTTTTCAGAGGCAATTTTCGGCAAGGTATCTCCGAGAAACTGTGTATGGTCGGGAGATATGTTGGTGATGACACACCCTATGGGGGATATTATATTGGTAGAATCGAGGCGTCCTCCCATTCCGACTTCAATTACCGCTATATCCACATGCTGTCGGGCAAACCAGTCAAAGGCCATCATCATGGTAAGCTCGAAGAACGAGGGATGACCCTCATATTCACATTTCTGCCAACGTTCCACAAAATCAATCACATCCTCCCGGGGTATCATTTCGCCATTGACGCGCATCCGTTCACGAAAATCAGCTAAATGCGGGGAGGTGTACAGTCCGACCTTATAGCCGGATTCCTGCAGGATTGCCGCCAGCATATGCGAGGTCGAACCCTTGCCATTGGTCCCGGCGATATGTATACACCGGTATTGACGGTGTGGATTGCCGAAAAAATTGTCGAGAGCTATCGAGGTGTCAAGCCCCGGCTTATATGCCGCAGCCCCGATACGTGAGAACATCGGCAACTGCGCAAAGAGATAATCGAGTGACTCTTGATAATTCATATACCGTAAATTAGAAATCCTGCGGTGCCGGCCAATATGATGACCAGTATCGGATGAATATTAATCTTCTTGCCCCGGTACGGAAATTTGAAATATACCAGGACGAAAGCTATGATGCTTATGATGATGTTGATAATAAGCTGGTCGGTACGTCCGTTCGGATTGAAGTTGGCATTATTCATCAGCAGGATGGCCGCTGAGGCAATCAGTCCTACCACAACCGGGCGGAGACCTGAGAAGATAGCCTTGATTACGCCGCTTTCATTATGTTTGCGGATAAAGTGTGAGGCATAAATCACAAGAAAAAAGCTCGGTAGTATCACCGCCAATGTCGCCGCGACAGAACCAAGGATGCCGAAAAGGGGAGATGCCAGTTGCGGATTTACCTCTCCGGGAGCCACATAACCTATATATGTGGCTGAATTTATACCTATCGGTCCCGGAGTCATCTGTGAAATAGCGACTATGTCCGTAAACATTGTCTCTGATATCCAACCGGGGTCCACAACAGAATGTTCGACCAGTGACAGCATGGCATATCCGCCGCCAAATCCGAATATTCCTATCTTTATGTATGCCCAGATTAATTGCCAGTATATATTCATTTCGATGAGTGATTTAAAGACCTGTTGGAGAAGTACCAGAAGCCCCAACCGCCAACCGCACCGAGTAGGATGTACAGGATGGGATTGGATATAAAACCGATATTAATGGATATCATCAGCGCCACGATAAATGGTATCCACACTGTCCGCCATCCGATTTTGGCGGCTTTGGCCGATGTTATGACCGGGGCGACTATCAAAGCCACTACAGCCGGGCGTATGCCCATGAATATTGAGGATATGATACGATTATTCTTTATCATATCGGGCGTCAGGAAGATTGCTATCGCAAGAATAATCAGAAAGGAGGGGAGGACACATCCCAGCGTGGCGCAGGCTGACCCGCGCATACCTCTGAGCTTGTCGCCGATTGCCGTGGCTATATTCACTGCCAGAATGCCGGGGAGGGATTGAGCCACGGCCAGCAGGTCAAGAAATTCTTCCCTTCTTATCCAACCATGCTTGTCGACTATCTCACGTTCGATGATAGATATCATAGCCCATCCGCCGCCGAATGTGAATGCTCCTATCTTGAAGAACGTCGCAAACAACTGCAAATAAATATTCTTCATCTCTTAATTAATCGGTAGAAAGACTCTTAACATACTATGATGATTGTCGCGGAGTGAGCCGCAGTAAATCGTCATAGCGTGATGCAAGCTGACTCCGCGGAGTCAGCTTGCATCCTTATTACTTAATCTCAATATATCTGTGATTTACCGGCATCAGTGTCTGTCGTCAGATGAGTCTGAGTTTGCAGTCACCTTATTCTTGTCAATGGAACGCCATACATAGCAGATATATCCGGCCACAAAGGGTATCAGAATTGATACATAGCTCATGCACTTCAGCGTGAATTCCGATGAGCTTGCGTTGCGGATGGATAATGAGCTTGCAGGGTCAAGAGTAGACGGCAGGAATGGAGTATTATTAAATCCGGCAAGCCAGAACAAAGCCATTACCGTCAGGAAAGTTCCAAATCCGGTCCACCAGATACCACCGGTGTAATGCTTGGCTAAGATGGTGCGGATGATACCGATGAGTACCAATACCACTCCGACAAGAAAACATACCAGGGTAGCCGGGTTCGAGATGAGGTTATGGAAGTACTTGTAGGGAGTCACTTCGACAGATGTGCCGAGAGGCGTAGCACTTGTAACGGTATATCCGGTAGTGGTCAGCAGAATGGCTACAAAAGCCAGAAAGAATACGAGGAATATTCCGGCATTGATTATGAGACGGCTTTTGAAATAGTTGAACAAGTCATCGCTGATGGAGCTTACATTCATGATATACAGGCCTGCAAGCGTGCGGGCAAGAAACAGCACTGCAACTCCGAGAACCAGATTCTTCCAGCAGAATATGGCCTCAAATCCGTGAGTCGGTGCCCATGTTGAGATGACAGGAGTTGATGCGGATACGAGATTGAGACGCTCGACAGTAAATTCTCCGCCGAAGAAGAACATCGCCACGGCAACACCTAACAATATACATCCGAAACAGCCATTGATAAACAGGAATATATCGTACACACGCGTGCCGAAAAGATTGCCTGCCTTATCACGATATTCGTAGCTGACGGCCTGTATGATGAAGCTGAATAAAATCAGAATCCAAAGCCAGAAAGCACCGCCGAAGCTCGTGGAATAGAAAAGAGGAAAGGAGGCGAACATCGCACCGCCGAATGTCACCAGAGTGGTGAAAGTCAGTTCCCATTTGCGCCCCATCGCCTTGATAAGTATATTTGTTGTCTCGGCGCCGCGGTTGTTCAACAGCATCGACTGTCCACCCTGGACGAAGAGCAGAAAGACCAATATGCCGCCGAGCACCGATATTATAATCCACCAGTAATCCTGCAACATCATCAGTGTGCTCGAAGGTTCTATACTATTCATAATTATGATTTATTTATAACCTTTATTTTAATTATTTACAAGAGGTGCGGACAAATTACAGAGATTGTTTCACACCCTTATTTATCCAATGCACCATTATTCCGACCTCAGCTATGAGCAGCAACGTGAATATGACTGCAAACATCCAGAAAGTCACTATTACGGATGAAGACGGGATGTTTGATATTGCAGCACCTACGGGCAGCAGGTCCTGAACGGTCCACGGTTGTCTGCCGACCTCGGCAACAATCCATCCCGATTGTGAGCAAAGGTACATTAGGGGGAGTGCTATCATCGAAATGAGCTGCATCCAGCGTGCTTTGCTGAAAGTATCCTCACTCTTATATACCCAGACAAGACAAGCGATAAAGAAGAGCAGGAAGAAACTACCCAGTATCACCATCACGCGGAATGAATAGAACGTCAGAGCTACAGGGGGTATTGCTTCCTCGACATTGTTGAAATAGCCGTAGCCGAAGTATGGATAATCCGCCTCTAAAGCCGTCAGGGCTTTATTCATGGCCACTGTGTCGTGCTGTTCCATTGCGATGCCGTAATTCTTGAGAGCCTCCTGAGCGGTTTTACCGCGGGCGATACGTTCGGCATAGCTGACGGTATAGATTGTGTCACCAGCCTCATTGACATCAACACCCTCGATAATATTTTTTATGCCGGGTACGAAAGCGTTGTAGTCATGTCGGGCCAATATGGAGAGTCCGTAAGGGAGAGAGATGTCAAACAGGTATTCCGGTTCGTCGTTATTCCATTTTTTGTCCGGATTGACAACTCCGACAGCTACAAGACTCTGGGGAGCATGACCTTCATAAAGACCCTCCATAGCGGCAAGCTTCATAGGCTGGGTCTTTGTCACCTCGACAGCACTGCCGTCGCCGGTGTACATTGTCAGCAACAGACCGGCCAATCCCGTCCATGCACCGACCTTGATGGAACGGATGGCAAATTCGCGGTTGGAGCCTTTCCACAAAAAGTAACTGCTGACAGCGATTACAAATGCTCCCGCAAGTGCCCAGCCGCTCAACACGGCATGGAAGAATTTATTGATGGCAACCGGTGAGAAGAGTGCCCAGAAATCATCCATAACGTTTCTCATCTGAGCCGGGTCAAATTCCATGCCGACGGGATATTGCATCCATGAGTTCGCAACCAATATCCATAATGCGGAGATAGAGGCGCCGATAGCTGTCAGCCATGTTGAGGCAAGGTGGAAACGTTCGGAGACTTTACCCCAGCCGAAGAACATCACGGCACCGAATGTGGCCTCCATGAAGAATGCCAGAATACCCTCGATGGCCAGCGGAGCTCCGAATATATCGCCCACGAACCAGGAGTAGTTGCTCCAGTTTGTGCCGAATTCAAATTCAAGTATAATACCCGTCGCTACACCTATGGCAAAATTGATGGCCAGCAGGGTCATCCAGAACTTGGTGATACGCAGCCACTCGGCTGATTTTTTGCGATAGCTGATTGTCTCCATTATGGCTACAATCACGGAAAGACCAAGTGTCAGAGGGACAAACAGCCAGTGGTATATGGCTGTCATGGCGAATTGCCATCTTGACCAGTCTACAGTGGTAATTAAATTGTCCATTTATAGTTAGTTTATAGTTGTTTATCAGCGTGGTAACCGGCAGTGTGCATGGTGGTGGAAACGGGAAACCTGATCCTTTAATCACCCGTAAGGGCATCCCTGACGGCTTCGGCGCGTTCTGCCTCGGTGGCGTAATCGCGCTCCAGAATGTTTGGAAAGAAAAAGAGTTTCAGTACCAGAAACATGATGAGCAATTTAACTATAATTATAGCCCATAGATAGCGACCGACGGTCATGTTGCGGAAACCGTCGCGGTACATCTCGTATGTGTTACGCCAGAAGTTGCTCATGTCATCAGGTTGTCTTCGCCCGTACCCCGTCAATTATTTAGGAGAGGCGGGGTTGGAGAGAGTTACAAGAGATTTCTCATTTCATTGGCAAATATAAAAAAAAAGTGTATCTTTGTCAAGATTTATACCCTAACAAATAAAATTTTATTATGGCACTTTGGTTTGAATGTAAAATCAGATATGATAAAATGCAGGAGAATGGCACTGTAAAAAAGGCGAACGAGCCTTATCTGGTGGATGCGTTAAGCTTTACCGAAGCCGAATCCCGTATCATTGAGGAGATGAAACCGTACATATCCGGAGATTTTACTGTCAGTGCTGTCAAAAAGACCCGTATAGCGGAGATTTTCTTTGACGAACGTGGAGATAAATATTATATGGTCAAGTACAATATGCTCATGCTTGATGAAAAGACCGGCGCTGAGAAAAAGTCACCCGTGTATGCGCTTGTTCAGGCTGCAGACTTCGAAATGGCGCTTGCCAACTTCCTTGAAAGCATGAAGGGTACATTAGGGGATTATGAGATAGCTTCTATAGCGGAGACACCTCTGATGGATGTGTTCCCCATTGACCTCGGTTCCAAATCCGCAAAGGAGGATTAATATTCATATCAACACGATGTCCTCAATAGCTCAGCGTTTAAATTCCCTAAGGGAGGAGATACCGGCCGGCGTGGAACTCGTCGCTGTTTCCAAATTCCATCCCGTCGAGGCTCTGATGGAGGCTTATGATGCCGGTCAGAGATTATTCGGAGAAAGCCGTGTGCAGGAATTTGTCGAGAAAGTAGAAGTGCTCCCTAAGGATATCAGATGGCATTTTATAGGTCATCTCCAGACCAACAAGGTGCGTAAGGTGATTGGCCGTGCCGCTCTTATCGAGAGTGTCGATACCGAACATCTGCTGCAGTATATAGACAATGAGTCGGTGCGTGCCGGTGTCGTGACAAGAGTGTTGATGCAGGTGCATGTCGCCCGTGAAGAGACAAAATTCGGCTTCAGTGAAGAGGAATTGCTCGATTATTTCAACAGCCGACGGTTTGAATCACTCAAGGCAACGCATATCTGCGGCATAATGGGTATGGCCTCCAATACGGATGACGAGTCGTTGGTGATGAGTGACTTCGAAAGAATCGCTGCAATCTATCGTACCATAAGAGAGAATGAATCGCTTGGCTTGCGTGGATTCGATACACTCTCGATGGGTATGAGCGGTGATTGGAGGCTTGCTGTCAAAGCCGGTTCAAACCTGATTCGTATCGGAACATATATTTTCGGCGAGAGACAGTACTGACGCTAAACAGTATTTAGGACAGTATTGACATGTCTCCTCTTGTTCCCGTAATAATATGTGAGCCGGCTAAAATCAAGCATATAACCTTCTTTGAGAAATTAAAAAAATAGTAAAACATATAAAGCTGAAAAATACATGTCTACAACACCTCAGACTAAAAAATCAAATGGACGGAGTGTAGCCATAGTCGCTATGTTCTTCCTGTTTGCAATGATATCGTTCGTTACCAACCTTGCGGCACCGTTCGGCACTATCTGGCAAAATAATTACCATTGGGCCGGTATGGTAGGTAACTTCATGAACTTCCTTGCCTATCTCATAATGGGTATTCCCGCAGGAACACTACTCGTCAAGATAGGATACAAGAAGACGGCACTCTGGGCTATCGCTATCGGTGCGATAGGTATTTTCGTGCAGTATCTCTCCAGCCTCTTCGGCGCAGAGACTCCGGTTTTCCCTGTAGGTGATGACCACGTGATGCTCAACTACATCATTTACCTTCTCGGTGCATTCATTTCCGGTTTCTGCGTGTGCATGCTCAATACGGTAGTCAATCCCATGCTCAACATGCTTGGCGGTGGTGGCAACAAGGGCAATCAGCTTATACAACTGGGCGGTTCGCTCAATTCTTTGGCCGGTACACTGACTCCTCTTTTTGTCGGAATGCTTATCGGCAATGTTACCAAAGAGACATCAATGACCGATGTTGCCCCCTTGCTCTGGATAGCGATGGGTGTGTTTGTACTGGCATTCGTTATCATATCATCAGTTACTATTCCCGAACCTCATATGCGCAAAGATGGTGATTCGTCTGAAAAGAATGCGCATTCTCCCTGGAGTTTCCGTCATACTGTTCTCGGCGTCATAGGTATATTTTTCTATGTGGGTCTTGAAGTCGGTATTCCCGGAGTCATGATTTTCTGGCTTTCCGACTCTGCAGCCAGCGGTATCGAAACCAATGCCACAGCGGTAGCCGGTGCCGTCGCCGCCATCTACTGGTTGCTTATGCTCGTCGGTCGCCTGTCTTCATCCGTAATCTCCGGCAAAGTGTCGAGCAAGATTCAACTGACCGTCGTATCGGCAGTAGCGATAGTTCTGATATTGTTAGCCATCTTACTGCCGACATCCATCAGAGTATCGATGCCCGCATATTCCGTAGAATCCGGTTTCTCTATGGCACAGGTGCCCATCTCGGCGATGATGCTCGTGCTCTGCGGACTGTGTACCTCAATCATGTGGGGTGGAATTTTCAATCTCGCTGTCGAAGGCCTCGGCAAATATACAGCAAAGGCGTCGGGTATATTTATGATGATGGTAGTCGGCGGAGGTGTGATGCCGTTGGTGCAGAATGCTATCGCCCGTTCCGTTTCATATATGGCCTCGTATTGGCTGGTTATAGCGATGTTGGTATATCTGTTGTATTACGCTGTCATCGGATGTCGGAATGTCAATAAGGATATACCTGTAGATGATGATATCAGGAATGATGAAATAGTAGAGGAATTGGTCTGACCCCGTGGTCTGACCAATTCTTTGTTCATTACAGTTCAAATTTAAAAGACTTGGGAAAATATCTTCAAGGATATTATTTCGTTTCCGGTTTCGATTATTTTCATTCTAACCTAAATCTAACTATATTACACTTATGCAATCAGGAGAAATCCAGATGCTCAACAGAGCGGCTGACAATATCCGCATACTTATAGCGGAAATGGTCGAAAAGGCAAAATCCGGTCACCCGGGTGGCGCAATGGGTGGTGCAGATTTCGCAAATGTATTGTTTGCTCGCCATCTCGTCTATGACCCCAACGACCCGATGTGGGTTGCCCGTGACAGATTTTTCATGGACCCGGGACACATGTCTCCGATGTTGTACAGCGTGTTGGCCATGACCGGCCGGTATACCATTGAGGAGCTGCAGCAGTTCAGACAGTGGGGGAGCGTCACACCGGGACATCCCGAACTCGATGTGGTCCGTGGTGTCGATAACGCCAGCGGCCCCCTCGGACAGGGACACGTCATGGCTGTAGGCTGTGCTATCGCCGAAAGATTTCTTGCCGCCCGTTTCGGTGAGGTTGTTGCTCACAAGACATATGCTTTCGTTTCTGACGGTGGTATTCAGGAGGAGGTGTCACAGGGAGCGGGTCGTATAGCCGGTGCTCTCGGACTTCATAACCTCATCATGTTTTACGACGCCAACGATGTTCAGCTGAGCACGAAGGTCAATGAAGTGACTTCTGAGGATACGGCAGCCAAATACCGCGCTTGGGGATGGAATGTTATCGAAATAGACGGCTCTGATGCCGAGGCTATTGATGCCGCCCTGACTGCAGCCAAGGATGAGAAAGAGAAGCCTACATTGATAATAGGCCGTACCGTAATGGCGCGCAAGGCGGTCAAGAGTGACGGCAGTTCGTTGGAGGGTGCGGTTTCAACTCACGGACAACCGCTGACCAAAGCCGGTGCCGACCTTGACGCAACCGTTCTTAACCTTGGGGGAGACCCGAAGAATCCCTGGGTTATCTTTGAGGACGTAAGAGAGATGTACGCTGAGCGCAAGGAATACCTCATCGGCAACGCAGCCGTATGGCATAAGGAGTTTGATGCGTGGAAGTCTCAGAATCCTGATAAAGCGGCCACACTCGGTGATTGGCTTGGGCAAAAGATGCCTCAACTTGATTTCGATTCGATTGAATTGAAACCCGGTATGGCTACTCGCAATGCTTCGGCTGCAGTGCTCGGTTATCTGGCGGAACATGTCGGCAATATGATTGTGTCGAGTGCAGACCTCGCCAACAGCGATAAGACTGATGGTTTCCTGAAGAAAACTCACGCTCTGTTGCGCGGTGATTTCTCGGGAGCATTCCTGCAGGCAGGTGTCGCGGAGCTTACGATGGCCTGCATTATGAACGGAATCGCCCTGCATGGCGGTCTGATATGCGGTTGTGGTACATTCTTCGTATTCTCAGACTATATGAAGCCGGCTATCCGAATGTCTGCACTTATGCAGCTGCCTGTAATCTACATATATACACACGACTCATTCCGAGTCGGTGAGGATGGCCCGACTCATCAGCCGATAGAACATGAAGCGCAAATACGTCTGATGGAGCAGATGCGCAACTTCAAGGGTGAGCGCTCGATGCTGGTGCTTCGTCCGGCTGACTCAGCTGAAACCGTAGAGGCTTATCGTCTTGCATTGGCCAATCGGGAGCGTCCCACAGTCTTGATTTTCTCACGCCAGGATGTTGCCGACCTTCCGGGAGAAGAACGCCGTCAGAAAGCCGCACTTGCCGAACGCGGCGGATATGTGGTGTTCGGTGATGAGTCACGTCCCGATATCGTGCTTATCGGAAACGGCTCAGATGTATCGCTCCTGATTGATGCCGCCGTGAAACTTGCGGATTCAGACATCAAGGCACGTGTCGTATCGATACCCTCTATAGGATTGTTCATGGACCAGGACGCTCGGTATAGGGAATCCGTGTTACCCGCGGGTGTTCCTGAATTCGGCCTGACAAGCGGTCTCCCCTCGGTATTGTATCCCGTGATGAGAGGTGAGTTCGAGATTTACGGACTCGAACGTTTCGGAGCTTCCGCCCCCGCCAAGGTGCTTGAGGAGAAGTTCGGATATACGGCCGAGAATATCTACAACAGGATATTGGAGTGGTATAAGAATAGATAATCGGAAGATTTCTATATCACTTATAATATTGAGAATGTGTAGAAGAAAGTGTGATTAATGCGCATCGAGAACGGAAAATCAAAAAAATGTTAAAAAAAATCGCGCGGTTTAAAACATTTTTTAAGAAATGCGTGTTGATTTATTGAAAAACCATTATCTTTGCACTCTCAAAGATACCGACAAGGACATTTTTATTAATTTTAAATATTGTTGTTCTATGAAAAAAAGTGTATTACTGGCTCTTGCTGCTCTCGCTTTCGGCGGTGCTTCCGCTATGGCGCAGGAGGTTACTTATGAGCCCGATTGTTCACAGGGTCTCCTCGTGAATAAGAACAAGGACAATTGGTTCCTTACAGTTCAGGGTGGTTCCAACGTTATGTTTGGTAAGCATGACATCAAGGCTGACCTGAAGAACCGCTTCGGTTTTAACGGTGCCCTTTTCGTAGGTAAGTGGGTTACTCCTACTTTCGGTTTCCGCTTCGGTGCAAACTGGATTATGCCTAAGGGCGCAACTACAGCCAACGGTGAGTATGTTAAGTATAATAAGGACGGTATGCCCGCTGCTATCGGCAACACCGGTTACTATGCAGAGAAATTCATGGGTCTCGGTCCTGAATTTGATGTAATGGTTAACCTCACCAACTGGTGGTGTGGCTACAAGCCCAACCGTGTTTATAATGCAGTTGTTCACGGTGGTGCAGGTGCATACTGGACATGGGGTCGCAACATGGGTCAGAAGGGTACTAACTTCAACTGGCACCGCGCTCACAACACTTGGATGTTCGCTAACGTAGGTCTGCAGAACAACTTCCGTCTCAGCAGCGTAGTTGACATCTTCGTTGATGTACAGTATGAAATCTTCGACCTTCCAAAGCTTACTCACGACGTTTCTGCTTCTCTCGGTCTTAACTTCAACTTCGGTAAGTCTGAATGGAACTGCCCCGTTACTCAGGTATGCCCCACTTGGAAGTATACAGATGCTGAGGGTGATGCTCTCGTAGCTAAGCTGAATAACGCTGAGAACCAGATCGCTAACCTCCAGCAGCAGCTCGACGCTTGTCTCCGTCGTCCCGTTGAAACTAAGACTATGGATTGCGAAGGTCTCGCTACTGTTTACTATCCCATCAACCAGTACGGTCTCTCATCACGTGAAAAGACTATCTTGAAGAGCGTTGCTGCTGTTATGCAGGAATCTGGCAAGAAATATGTCCTCACAGGTTATGCTGACAACTACACCGGTACTGACGAAATCAACGCAGCTCTTCGTGAAAACCGCGTAAACGGTGTGAAGAACTACCTCGTTAAGTGTGGTGTTAATGCTGACCAGCTCGTTGTTAAGACTGACGCTAACAACCTCACTGACCTCGGTGTAAAGGCTGCTCCTCTGGATCGTGCAGTGACTATCCGTCTCGCTGAATAATACAGAGCAGATTTATCAAAAAATTAATAAGGGTATACTCTTCGGAGTGTACCCTTATTTTTTGTCTTGACCTCTTTATTAGTGCGCCCATATGCCTTATTATAACATTTATGGGTGGTATTTGTGAGTATAAATTCGTATCTTTGTATTTGAAGTCTGCTGTGCTTGATTAAAATGATTCTTATACAACTGAATTATAATGAAAGTCGTTTATGAGGATAACCACATAATAGTGGTCTACAAGGAAGTCGGGGAGATTGTACAGGGTGACAAAACCGGTGACAAACCGCTCTCTGAAACTGTCAAGGAATATCTGAAGGAGAAATATAATAAGCCCGGGAATGTTTTCTGCGGTGTAGTGCACCGCATAGACCGTCCTGTAGCCGGATTGGTAATATTTGCCAAAACCTCAAAGGCATTGACGCGACTGAATGATATGTTGCGCAGAGGTGAAATACACAAGACCTATTGGGCAATGGTAGAGGGCAAGCCTGCCGAACCTGAAGCCAGACTTAAAACCTATATGGCAAATATAGAGAAAATCAACAAATCCTATATCACCGATCAAAACGACCCTAAGGCCAAGAATGCCATACTTGAATATAAAACCGTGGCAACAGGGGAGAGGTATACCATACTTGAAGTCAATCTGCTGACCGGACGTAAGCACCAGATACGCCTGCAGCTCTCCTCTATGGGCAATGCCATCAAAGGAGACCTAAAATACGGAGCAAAGCGCAGCAACCCCTACGGCGGCATCTCCCTCCTTGCCAAAAAAATAGAATTCATCCACCCCGTAAGCAAGGAAGCAATATCTCTCGAAG
>CAMWRB010000005.1 GCA_947176545.1 uncultured Porphyromonadaceae bacterium | reverse complement strand
CGTCATATGTGTTTAAGAGAGAGCTGTGTCGGTATGTCTCATCAACTCCTCTGCAGCTTGGGTGCCATAGCGAGCGGTGAGCCTCCCCGCAAAGGCCGAGCCAATCCCCTCGACCCGCGGACCCGCAAGCAACGCCTCCACTCCCCCCGTATCGTACGGAAGCTCAGGCCCACCGGCCATACCTTCTACCTTTTTTTCCATACCCACTTGATTATTGCGGATGGATTGTCAGTAGAGTAAGCGACGTACTGTCCGAAGAATTTAAAATTATCGGACGCATCGGAAACAACGTGACGATACGGTTTATCCATTGGTTCTCCCTATCCGGACTGATATTGGTCATAACAAGGCGGACCGGCGTTGTCGCATTCATGGCACGGTTACGATACGATGGCTGCCCGACATTAAGCAACGCGGCAAATTCCTCTGTAATATTTATCTGATTCAGGTATGGAAACTCATCACCAAGTAAAAAATTCGCCATATTAAAATCTGACATCAGATTGTTGATGACGGATGTGACCGAGTCTTTTATCTGCTGATGGGATTGTTCGATATTGTCCGGATTAACTTTATAATTATCAAAAAGTTCAATAAGATTAACCTCCTTAATTATCGCCGATTTATTCTGCTCGAAAAATCTTTGCAACAAGGGGGACGCATCAAGCACTCTGAACATCTGTCCCTCCGGGATTTCGGGGTCACCGATTTTACGTGAGTAGGAATCCTGCCAAGTCCTCAGAATGTGATTATAGCTTACAAGGCGGTCATACACATTTCCAATCTCTATTGACAGTTTGTGGAAACGTTGCAGCCACATGCCTGCGACATGAAAACGGATTTGCATTTCAAGCAACCGCTCCTCCTGACGTTTTGCATCGACATATACTTTTTCAAGTTCTTCCTGCAGTCGGTCGCGTTTGATTTTCTTCCACCATTTGTATCCTCCGATTGTGGCGACACAGAGGGCTGCGAAAACGAGGAATAAGATAAAAACTACGATGCTCCTGCTGTAATAGGCGGCAAGTCCCAGACCGATTGACGTGGCAGAAAGACCGATAATGATTTTTTTAAGATAATTTTTATAATCTTTCAATTTACCGACGAACGTATCTTCAAGCAGGCGTTTTCTTTCATCAACATTTATGGAGCGTATCGCTTGCGCTATTTCTGCTGCAGAGCGGATGTCATTCTGTATTTTGGGTATTGTAAGTTGATTTAAAAGCTTTTGATAATACTTATAGTATTCTGCATATAATTTTTGACTGTTTTTCAACTCTATACGCATCTTTGCGACAGCATTCCTGATTGCCGCTATGCGAATCTCCGTTTCTTTGGCAGCGAAGTTTGCTAAAACTGTTGGAATTTCACCTTTACCTCCTTGAGCACCATCACTTATCTCGGTTATAATACATGCAAAATCCATGTAATCAGGGTCATCAATATAGGCTGAAGGAATATAGCAATAACCATCTTCACCAAACTCATGACCCCATGAATTTCGGACGATATAGAAATTATTTTCTTCAGAATAGCCCACAATCACCATCGCATGCCAACCCTCCTCTATAGCGTCAGGCGCATCTTCAGGATGAAGAATGAATGCACCCCCCTTTCCAAGATTGTCATACACTTTGAGCGATATACCCACCGGATAACCTTCAGAAAGTGCGCTTGTTAAAATCTTGTGGTTTTGCTTTATCGTTTCGGACTTATCTATTTCATTTATTAAAGGAATTTGTTTTGCAGCGATAACTCTGTGTTTCTTTGCATCTGCATCTGCCTGCTCCGAAGGCGGTGTCTCCGGAGAATCGGCATCATAACAGTAGAGATTCTGATTGCAGACACCATAAGTACCGAGGACTTTAAGTTGCTCGTAGAAATTACTTCCGCCCGCAGGCCTGCCGTTGAGAATATTTGAATAGTAGTAGAGATAGGCAGGACTCATGTCAATAACACCTTCCACACCTTTCATATTCATCATGGCTTCATACATAGCCACGGCAGCGAAAGAGGTACAGGAGCCAAGGTCCAACTGATTCTTTACCGGAGTAAAAAATTTTCTTAAATCTACCGTCTCCTTAATCTTGAGCCCCGGAGAGGGAGTGTATTGTTGGTCAAGTGGCTGTTCCTTATATTCAACATCTTTCAGAACACCTTTAGGTTTATGCCATTTACTCTTTATTTCTTCGGCATCCTGACGTTGCTGGACAGAAGTTTGCAAACCCACCAACTCATCCTGCTTATCACGGATAAAAGAAGTGGCATTTATAATTTCCTGTTTAAGCCTTTTTATATCATGCAACGGATTGAAGGCTTCATAATTCTCGGCACTTTCTTCAAATTCTTTAGTGCTTTCATTCCACTTAAATTTCTTTAAAGCTTCAAAATCACCTCTTTTGGGAAGCAAATCTGAATCATTACAACAGCGATTGAATGCTTTCACATAAATGTCAATAGATACCTCGCAAGCATCGTCCAACAATGCACCTTCGTGTTCATATTGCATCCCGCGTAGATTCTCGTTATCACGGCCTAATATTAATGCGAGTACCGCCTCCCTTTCAGGTAATGACAACGACTCCTTATGTAGCAGTGAGAGAATTTCCTCCTTCAGGTTCCTTAGATTTTCATCAAGAATGGGAGATGCCTTTGCCACGACTCTGCCTTCATCTACACCTGAGTCTTTGTATAATGGTTTTATTGAGGATTCATACAACTTGGGATACCGCCCTGTGATACCCTCTAAAAAGGTCTCTGCCTCGCGGGCGGCTTTTTGAGCATCGACCTCCTTGTCATTGATACCTACGTTGTCAAGCGCTTCCAGAAATCCAAGCCCTAACATTTGTTGTGCAACGGAATCGCGGTTGAATGATAGTGACGAAATTCCGATTGACAAATTATCACCCGGATGAGCTGTCAGGATTGCAGGTGACAATATTTTATAATAGTCCTGCATTAATGCGACCTGAACGGTTGCTATATAGCGGGATAAACTCTCTATCGTGAATCCTATCGGAGCACCATTCTCCGCGTAATCGTCGATGATGGAATATGAGAGTCCGAATGATGACGTCCGGCAGAGGTCTTTGAGAAGGATATGCGATTTTTCAAATGCTTCTTTCTCTTTCCGGGTATTGACTTTTGCTTCAAAAATATGGCTTATGCCCTGAGCTAATCCTAAGATATGCAAGGTGAAACTATGCTCGAACAATGAGCAGGCATCGCATATCGTTTGAATTTGATTAACCGCGTCATCCTCATATAGTGGAATTACAGATACGATGTGCAGGGTTGAATCCGACATCGTCATTGTAACCAATCGATTGAAGGCTTTATTGAGGCTTTCAATCACGGCATCAACGGAAAGACCCGTCGGTGAAATAGTATCATGCGCGGCATCAGCCACCCGGGCTGCACTTACTATTTGTGCAACCCGGGATTGACATAGTGCCGTTGATGAGGATGTCCAGACAGTGACTGATGAAGACATTTATTGTGCGATATTGTCTAAAATGTATTCAATTTCTTTCTCGATTAAGTCCATCTCTGCAGGATAGTGCTCGATATTTTCAATCGAGATTGGACATTGCGAAACTTCCTGAAGATAGGTATTGTCCTGACATGCCTTTACGGCTTTTTCTGAAAGGATTCGTATCGGATTTTCAGGACCGGGAACATCCATCGTTGTGATTGTCTGACGTATTTCGGGACCAAGAACATCGATATTATCTTCGAGATAACGGAAAGCCTCCTGACGGGAAGCGCCCATATCGACCAACCATCCTTTGAGAGCACGTCCTCCCATTCCACGGCTTTTGATTTGGTACTTATTCGATACTGCATCAAATTTTATAAGACCGAAAATGATGGCATTAATCCACATTTCCAGCAGATGGGCTGCTGATGGTTCATCTTTGGGAGAAAGCTGGAAACGCTCGTCGGCCATGCGTTTGCAAAGATTGTTATCCCAATGTGAACCCGCATGTTTGTCGCTTTCCCAGCGTTCATACTCGGCTTCATAGCTGTCAAGCGCTTTAATGGTAAACGCCGGTACGACACCCAACTGACGGTAAATAATGACACGGTTGTCCAGACCGACTTCAGAGAACTGAATATCTTTGGCATCAGAAACGATATTCTGGAACAGATTGTCTTTGGTAAGACGCGAACGGTTCTTATTGGCTATGCCGATATAGTAACATTCGACAGGTCTTTCGCGCAGGTCCGCGTCAAAGCCACGAAGCGTGAACGGCAGTAATGGAAGTGACTTCTTGACTGCTTTGCCAATCAGTTTGCTGAGTTCATCATCCGACAGTTTATCCAAAGCATCGTCTACTGTCATATCTTCATACTCATTCACTTTCGGCAGCGTATTAACGAAACGCATCAGCGTTTCTTCAGTCTGTTTGGATGTGAGTGCGGCAAGTGAGGAAATACCCCCGTCAGACTGCATATATTTTGCAAAATCGTTAAACACGATGTCAGTCAGCGGGCACTCCACTTTTTCGGCATAGTCAGCTGAGAGGTCGAATTGGAAGAAACTGCGTCCCGCGTCGGAACGTAATATTTTCTGTACCTCGGTATTGCATTCATTTCTGACGGTTTGCAGATTACTGATAATAATATCGACCCTATTGACAGACTGATTTACACGTTCTTTAAGCCAGCTGTAGAATTGACGGGCCATCTTGCGACGCACGACTTCGCGTTGAGCGACAGCGAGTCTCATAGTCCGGTCAATAACCTCCGCCTCATAGTCCTTGCGATTGCGTTTGAAGACCGTACCCATACACTCGGCCAATTCCTTGCAGGCAGTCTTCAATCCGGCCTCCAACCGCGGCATCTCTTCATCAATGTGCTCCTTTTCATCTTTCATCTCACCGTCGCAAATTTCGATTTGATGAAGAATTGAAATTAGAATCTGTTGGCAGAGATATATGCCGCATTCACGGTTGGCCTGTTCACTTGTCAGACGGGTCAGAGCCTCATCGACACGGCTCTCAAGCTCAGCCAGTCTCTCATCGAGTTTGGATTGTGGCTCACCGGCCTCCTTCGCCAAATAATTCTTACACTCGGGTTCAGGATTCTGAGGCTCGTCAAGGTCACTGAAAATGTGCTTCGGCATAGGAGTCATAAAGTAGTCTATGACATCGTCTTTGCCGAGGTTTTCGCGGATTTTTACATTGTCAAACCAGTTGTTGGCGATAGTTACAGGGTCATCGCAACCACCGTTAAGCATCTTGTTGATGAGCTGTGCCACTGCCTTGCGGGCATAAATCTTTGCAATGCGCTTTCCATCAAAGATAATTTCAGCGCACCCGAAACCCGCTACCCACGCTTTTTTGTTCTTGATATCCATCGTACCGTCAGCTATCAACTTGCTGACATTGTCACTGACTGAAGCGAGAGCCACTCCCAGTTCACCGACTGATGTAACTATTGCGAGAGCAATCATTTCGCACAATGGGTCGACATGGTTGAACATGTCGTTGTTTTCGTTGGTGTTGTCAATAAAATACAAGGCATCGAAAGGACGATAGTTCACGCGGTCTGTATCGCGGAGCCATTTAATCTCAACCGGAGTGTCATCGGGAGTGAGATGTGCCAGATAGTCAAGGTCGATAATGGCCCCTTTGGCATTTGGTCTTACACGGGCTGACATAGCACCTGTGACCATATTGCGAAACACATCGGACAACACCGCGTATCCCGACAATTTAATCGTAGGATACATCCGCTTGATAAGGTAGGCTGTGTTAAGGAACGTGCCGCTGCCGGTACCGCCACCTAAAGAGAACACCATGTGGACTTCAGTTTCGGAACCAAGTAGGTCATAATCTACATTATCAATTATCGACGCATTGTTGATTTCGGTGATTTTATTGCTAATGAATGATTTAACGTTAAGTTCATTAACAGTCACGGCAAACCGGCCGTTACTTCTCATCTGCCCCGCACCGATTGAAAGTGCCGTAAGGCCTTGAACATTGCATTCCGGCATCCAGTCAAACAACTTCTTTGACTGATTGTTGGTATAGATTGCAGTCGGGGCATCAACGGAAATGCATAGTTGCTCTGACTTGTTGAGCGTGATTTTTGTGCCGTCATTAGCAGTCACGGAAGCATTGCTCAATCCGGGTTTATCGGTGTCCATGCCGATAAATCCAATCATAGGGGGTATTTGTCCATAATTCTCATAGAACATTTTTTTAGCATTCAGGATTGCCTTGATACCGGTCCCTCCAAGTCCTATAAGAAGAGTTCTTCTAAGTTTTGCCATGGTTGTATGTTGATAATTATTGTTTTGATTTAACTGAATTCTATTTCTGATTTGTCGTTGGAAATCTTATTGGTCAGTGTTCCCTTATCGTATTGTCCGAAAATCACGGTCGGGTAAATCTCCCACGGGTTCTGCGATTTTGCTTCGGAACGAACGCGTACCTTCTTCTTGCGTCCGACTGCAATTATCGACAATTCGGGGCAGAAATGGTCCGCCTTGATAAACCGGATTTCGCCGGTAAAGATTCGGGAAAATATATTTTGCGATTTGCGCTTTTTTGTAAGAATTATTTTACGAGCGCCTTTTATCTTCTTGGACGAATAATATGAACCGGGACCGGTGATTGTAATCTTACTCAATTTAATGGATGGGAATATCGTTCGTTTTAGAAAAGCGAACCACACAATTAAAGCAACCAGCAAGATGAATCTCAACCAACATAAGAACGTTTTGAGCGGATTCCATACCACATTATACTCCGTACGGAGCGATGTCCCACGGTACTGTTCCGCAGGAGTATCGTTTATAAAATCGAGACTCTCAATCCCTGCAGGTGTCAGAGAGAAATAACGTTTACCGGTGGTGGCATCGTGATTAAAACGTAATTCCAACAATGCCGGTACGCCTGGACGGAGCGTAACAGTTTGGCCATCTCTTATAGCTTCACCATTAAACCAAGCCTGAAAATCATCCGATTCACCTTCTCCTTTATTGAACTTGAGTGAAAGAGCGGAATTTCTCAGTTCGTTTTTGAACACAGGCTCTAAATCCCATATGACCTTTTTATCATCAGCTGCGCTGCTCCAAAGAAACGAATCATACCACTTGACACCATCTGTCACTACCTCATCGACTCCATCTGCCAAAATCAATTTCGACGGAACCTCGTCCGAGACATGCACATTGACAATCGGATTTACTATTGTAAACCGCTCATCTAAACTACGGACTGTAATTGGAAATTCATATTCTCCACCCTGCAGGAGTTCATGCAATTGGTCTGTAGTCAGGTTCTCTTTTGACGATATTTTTAATGTGAATTTACCATCCCTCGCTTTACCGCCCGCTATGTGGGCCTCGAAATAATTATCCTTTGATTCTGCAGATAAATTATAGTCGCCCGGAATGCTGAACGATGTCTCCACCCCTCTGTCCAATTCCTCTAAGTTGGTATAAACATCATTGGAAATGGAAGTGATTACCGGAATTACACCATTTTCGCACTGCACGATAGCTGCATCCGAGCATTCATCGATTGCTTGCTTTATTACCGGATTGATGACACCCTCGGTTAAAGCGACATAATATAATTTGGTGTTACGGTGATGTGCGCACCATTCTCTGATAGTTTGAGCAACCCTTTGTGGCGAATCTGTATTATTCGGCATCCCGTCAGTAAAAAGATATATCTCATTATCCTTTTTGGAATCCACCAGACTGAATCCGGATTTGAGAACATCTGAGATGTTGGTGTATTTCGCTTGATTTATATATTTTTCAAACGCATTGTCAAGGTTTTGCTTATTTGCTGCGTAATCTCCGTTGTTAAAGGTAAATACTTCATATGGGTTATTACCGAACGGTATTATTGTAAAGCGGGACCCCGGAATGGATGACCGCAACATTATGTTGTTGTCTAAAGCGGATTGTGCAGGTTCCCATAACCCGTTCTTTATCATTGACCCTGTGCAATCAAACAAATATATGTAGTTCTTTTCGCGTTGCGCGAATGCACCCGACGTACAGATAGTTGCGACTATCAACAACACAATCTGTTTAATAATATTTTTCTTTAACACAGGAACTTGTAATATTATATGGTCAACATTGCAATAATGTGACCGGTTTTCAATATAAGCGTTGGATAAACTGTGACAAATCTAATAAATTTTCACGACATCTCCCCTATATAGAGTGTGAAAACTGAGAAAAAACTTTCATGCCGGATATTTCTTCAAAAAGTTGCACTGATATTGTCATTAATACCCGAAATCGGGTAGTCGGGAGTTTCTGTCGAGGCGAACGGCTGTGCTACGGTTGGGAAAGGGTGATTTTTTTGGTCATTTTATGGTATTGCGGTCATATTCGAGGGGTTGTAACTTTGCAGCGTCTAATCAGATTATTCGACCGCAAAATGATTAAATCAGTTTTTTACCTTTTTATACTCCTGACCTTGACGACAACCACTTCTCATGCTGTGGCTAAGGATACGGAAGATAATATCCTGACTGCGCTGCGGGCCGATTCCGCTGCCGTGCAGAGCGTGAAAAAGGAAATCAAGGCTTTGAAACGGCTTCACGTCGGTGGCTACGGAGAGGTGGCATATACTTACAATTTTTTCAGCGATAATTATCTCCGTTACAAGGAGCCGGCCAAGTACAGCGGTCAGCGACACGGACGCTTTGATATTCCCCACGTGGTGATATACCTGGGCTATGATTTCGGTCGCGGATGGTCGATGTCTTCGGAGATTGAGTTTGAGCATGGGGGTGTCGAAGCGGCTGTAGAGATTGAGACCGAGGAAGCCGGCGAATATGAGACCGAGGTGGAACGCGGTGGCGAAGTCAGTCTTGAGCAGTTCTATCTGCAGAAGGAGTTTTTTCCTCAGCTGAAGGTGCGAGCCGGTCTGCAGGTCGTACCGGTCGGCGCCACCAACGCCCGGCACGAGCCCAATCAGTTCTTCGGAGTCTATCGTCCTGAGGGTGAGAATACCATAATGCCCTGCACGTGGCGCGAGATTTCACTCACCGTCATGGGTCAGGCCGGCAAATGGGCATATCAGGCTATGTTTATGCCGGGACTCGATTCCGAACGTTTCGGCAATCAGAGCTGGATACACGACGGGTCTGCCTCACCATTCGAGTTTAAGATAGCCAACAATTTTGCCTTTGCCGGTCGTGTAGACAATTACTCGGTGCCGGGACTGAGACTCGGAGTCAGCGTATATGTCGGCAATTCATTCCGCAACACCCTGTACCCTACCACTTCGTCCAAGAATGACGGTATTCGCGGCACTGTCTCCGTATTGTCCTTTGATTTCGGATATAACCGGCATAATCTTATCGCCCGCGGTTTTATCGACTGGGGACATCTCACAGACTCGAAACATATCTCCAATTTCAATATAATGATGCCTAAGAATTCCACCTCCAAGCGTCAGGAGATAGCCGGTGATGCTCTTTGTGCGGGAGTAGAGGCGGGTTACGACTTCTTCTCACTGTCACCGCGCCTTACCTCAGCCGGACAGAAATTCTATCTTTTCGGCCGTTACGATTGCTATAATTCCATGGCCGGTGTCGATGGCGTCAGCCGACTCGGATGGTGCAGCCGTCACAAGGTCTCAGCCGGATTCAACTGGTACCCTATCCGTCAGGTCATCATTAAGGGAGAATATACATGCGGATTGCTCAAGAGTACATACAACAACGAGCCTGCCGTCTCTCTGGGAGTTGCCTACGTCGGATGGTTTATGTAATTACCGCACACCTTGTATCATTACTGTCTATATCAAAAGTTTGCAAATATTTAAAAACCACACACCTATATGAAGATAACCAAATTTTTACTATTCGGAGCGGTCATGTCCCTGATGGCGGCATGCTCTGACTCCAAGGGAGACGAACCAACACCCGGAACACTCGATGCTGTAGAAGCAGCCCTTCAGAAAGCGGTCGTTGCCTATGTCGACAACACTGTGCTGCCTACCTATTCGGCCATGGCCGACGCAGCTGTCAAACTTAATAAGCTCTGTCAGGTCATTAAGGATAACTATGAGGCCGGAACTCTTACCGCAACTGATGTTGAGAATGCCGGTATCGCATGGAAGCAATCGCGAAAGAGCTGGGAACTGTCGGAGGCATTCCTCTTCGGACCTGCCAATACCCATAACATCGACCCGCATATCGACTCATGGCCGCTTGACAAGGCCGCTATGGAGAGCCTGCTTGCTGATATACGCAACGGCAAGCCGTGGAGCCTGACCAACAACGGCGGATATGGCCTTATCGGCTTTCACTCACTGGAATATCTTCTCTTCGAGCTTTCAGCCGACGGCAACACCTCACGCGTACATTCGCTCGATTATACTCCCGAGGAACTCGAATATCTATGTGCCGTCGCTGAGGACCTCTGTCAGCAGTGTGTATGTCTGGAGGCTTGCTGGGCCGGAACAGACAACATCTCAGCCGAGAAACAGGCTATCCTCGAAGAGGCGGAGCTGGATTATAACGAAAATTATGGTTGGGAGATGAAAAACGCACGTCAGGCCGGTTCGCGCTTCAAGACTTACAGAGAGGCGACCGAAGAAATCCTGCAGGGGTGTATCGACATAGCGGACGAAGTCGGCAATATCAAAATCGGACGTCCCCACATCGGCTCTACTGAGGAGGATAAGAATTATATCGAATCACCCTATTCGCTCAATTCTGTCGAGGACTTTGTCGACAACATCATCTCAATCCGGAATGCCTACTGTGGCTCACGCAGCGGCGACCCCTCCGTCAGCGACTATATCCGCTCCAAGGATAAGGATATCGACAACAAGGTGCGCAAGGCAATCCAAGATGCCATCAGGGCCATTGAGGTTATACCGGAGCCGTTTGCCAAAAATGCCACCGGAACTCTCGCTGCCGAAGCAGTCAAGGCTACCGGCACGACACTTGTAGAGGCTCTTGAGGAGGCTCACGATGTCATCTTCATTGACGAATGACAAAATAGTAAATGCTACATCCGATTACGGACAAAGATTTATCCGGAATGAAAATTAAAACTTTATCATCAACTATATCAGCTCTCCTGTTGCCGGTCATGCTGACCGGATGCAGCGAGGAGATTCACGACGAGCCTGTAGCGGCCGCCAAACCAGACTGGTATTACGCCGGCGGTGAATTGGGTACGACATATCTATCTACGTCCAATGCTTTTGAGCAACCCTCTCCCGCTGTGGAGCGTCAGGGGTTCTACCGACAGTTCAAGAATGGCGAGGCACTCTTTGAGAAACCCTTTATGACCAACCAATCCGGTGTCCGCGCCGGATTGGGTCCGGTCTACCTCCGCACCTCATGTCTGCACTGTCACCCGGGTTACGGACATGGCATGCGTATTCCCGAGGGCTCTTTTAATACCACCAATCCGGGCAACGGATGTCTGCTGGTGGTCTATGACCCCGCGACTGACGCATACGTCCCCTGGCTGGCCGGTATGCCTCAGGGACACGCTGTCGCACCCTTTAAGGCCCCTCTCGACGAGAGCAAAGTCATTGTTCGTTGGATTAACGCTACCGATGGATGGGGCAACCGTTTTGACGACGGCGAGACATACGAGTTGCAATACCCGGAGGTGACAATACCCAAAGACGCCATATATGTCGTCAATCACGGCTATCAGCTTCCGGGACAATACGAGGTCAGACTCGAATCCACAATCGGCATTTACGGTACCGGACTGCTTGACGCCATCGAAGACGATGCCATCCTCGCACAGTACCGTCAGGAAGATGCCGATGGATTTCTGCCCAACGGGCTTAACCCCGCCTATTACGCCGGAGGTAACTGGAACAGCACATATTCCAATTCACTTCAGGGTGACGGCACCTCCTATGCCCGCCGCTTCACATACGCACTCTCACGCGGACCGCTACAGGATGCCGCCGGAGCCAACGCTATATGGAACATCACCAACGTCACCCGCTCAGACCGCCGATACCACTATCTCGACGCTGCCGGCTCATACGCCGAGATTTCTTCCAAAGACCCGGACGTACATGCGGGCTTTGACAGCTATATCGCGCGCATTGACCCCGAACACAGGCATGCAGGATGGTGGCAGGGCACAATCGAACAGCGCATCCTCAATTATCTTCTGGCCAAGGACCTGGATGCCGAGATGAGCGATGAGGAGTATACGGACTTTATGGTATGGCACAGAGGATTGGCCGTACCTGCCGTCAGGGATGTCGATGACCCGGACGTCATACGCGGACGTCAGCTCTTCGCAGAGATAGGGTGTGATTACTGTCACCGCCCATCATGGACCACAGGACCGGATAAAATCAAGGACCCGGCACGCTTCTTCACAGCAGACAACACTTTGCCCCGATACCCCAATCAGACCATTTGGCCGTATACCGATATGGTACAGCATAAACTCCATATGGCCAACGATATCCGTACCGGCTGGTGTCGCACTACTCCGCTCTGGGGTCGTGGACTGCATCAGAAAGTGACAGGCTCACCGACCGCCGACCGACTCCACGACTGCCGCGCCCGAACCGCACTTGAGGCTATCATGTGGCATGGATATTCTCCCGACTCCGACGCAAGATATTCGATTGAGAAATTCAGAAAACTCTCCAAAGCCGACAGAGATGCTGTCGTACGATTTGTAGACGCTATATGAAGAAATATATCCAAACTCCTTTTACATTACTTTTGCACATTGCCCTGCTCATAATCGTGAGCGGGGCTATTGTCACCCATTTCTTTGGTATTCAGGGCACTCTCAACCTTGTCGAAGGTGCGGAGGGAGTCGAGACATTCGACAAGTCCTCCGGACCGGGCAACGGCACGTTTCCCTTTAAGGTCAGTCTGGTTTCCACCGAAATACTCTATTATCCCGCTACGACGACACCTATGGATTTCCGCTCTACACTCAGGATTGGAGAGGATATTGTGCGGACGGTGTCAATGAATAAGGTTGTCGAGGTCGACGGCTGGCGTTTCTATCAGTCCGGTATGGGTATCGACTCATCTACTCTCTCCGTAGCATGCGACCCGTGGGGTATCGGTATAACTTACACCGGATATTTCATCCTCTTCATCGCTATGGTCGGTTTTTTCTTTCAGAAGCATACAGTATGGCGCGGCGTGCGACGGGCCCGCAACATGATAGCAGTTCTATTTCTTATTTCATCACCCGCGCTCGGCGCATCTGCCGGTATGGTCAGCGATACGGGGTGTTCCACTTACGCACCCCGCCACACCCCACGGACGTTGCCGACCCTGCAGAGACCCTTGGCGCGTAATGTCGGCACTATTTATGTCTATTGGAACGACAGAATCACCCCGCTGCAGACAATGGCATACGATGTGACCGTAAAGCTTTACGACTCAAAAAGCTATAAAGGCATGACACCGGAGCAGGTTCTGTCCGGATGGCTGTTCTATTATGACGAATGGCTTGCGGACTATGAGCGTTCCGCCCGACCCGCGACATCAGAAAAAGCCAATAAAAAAGAGCGGGAACGACGGGCACTGATACAATGGCTCGGCACGGGCGAAGCCTTCAGGATATTTCCCTATCGCACGGCCGGAGGAGAGATGGAATGGCTGTCACTCACCGGACGACGGCCATCGCAGATGGGCTTTGAGCAATGGGAGTTTATGGTCGGAACCATGCCTCATATCAAGACCGAACTCTTGCAGGGTCACAACATAAAGGCCAATGAACTCATACAGTCACTCCGCGAGGGACAACGCCGATATGCGGGCATAGACAATCTTCCCGCCGACTCACAATTCCGGGTTGAGATATTCTATAACCGCTATGTGAGACTCTGGGTTATCGGTCTTTTCATACTCTCATTCTCCCTGTTACTGCTGTTTATGACAATCAGAGGAGCGGACTCCACGAAAGTTAAAAGAGTATCCGCCCTGTTCTCAATCCTTGTTGCCACGGTGATACTGTCTGTACTTATCGCCCGCGGCTATATCAGCGGACATCTGCCATTGGTCAATGGATGCGAGACAATGCTGTTTATGGCTTTTGCGGCAAGTGTCATTTCAATCTTCTACACCAACGAATTGCTACGGAGCTCATTACTGCTTGTCACGGCAATAGCCCTCTTTGTAGCCTCCATGTCCGGCAAAACCCCGCAAATCGGCAGCCTTATGCCCGTATTGGACTCCCCGTTACTCTCCATCCACGTCATACTTGTGATGTGTTCGTACGTTATCTTCCTGCTCATGGCTATTCTGGCCGTCATCGGCTTGACATCTGAAAGAAAGATGATGGATAAGACAGCCACACTCAACCGTACACTCCTCACCCCCGCGGTATTTTTAATTACAGCGGGAATATTTATAGGCGCTGTATGGGCCAACCAATCGTGGGGACGATACTGGGGATGGGACCCCAAAGAGACCTGTGCATTAGTGACTATGCTAATCTATGCCGTCCCAATCCACACCCGTTCCCTGAGAGTCTTCCATCGCAATCGGATTTTGAACATATACCTCCTTTGCGCCATCCTCTCGGTAGCATTCACTTACTTCGGAGCCAACTACCTCCTCCCCGGCCTCCACTCCTACGCATAGTCTATTCTTTTGACAAATAATTATCTGATTTTTACTCCGGTCTGCGGTTAGCGGACGAAGGTGGCGAGACGGGTGAAGAAGCTCGGGTCTTCGCCGGTGGTGAGGTCTACGAGCTTGCCGTCGGGATTGATGATAGCTTTGGTCGGGAAACCCTCGATTTTATACTCTTCGTACAGTTTCTTATCGTTGCCGTTATACAGGTTGAGCCAGGGCAACTGATGCTGCTTGACTCCGGCACGCCAATCGGCTTCCGATTCATTGCAGTCTATACCTATGATTACAATCTTGTCACCATACTGCTTATAGGCCTCTTTGAGAGCCGGAAAGCCCTTGACACACCATCCGCACCAGCTTCCCCAGAAGTCGAGTACCACCCACTTGCCGCGGAAATCAGACAGACTGACACGACGCCCGCTTAGGTCGGGGAGTGTGAAGTCGGGAGCAGTTATCGTACCGGAGGCCACCTCGGCACGACGTGCTTCCTCGGCCTGACGCTCACTGACCATATCCTCCACCTGACGGTTGTACAGCTCGGCGTAGGGCATCAGTATCGAGTTGCGGGCTGCCGGCGACATAGTATCGTATATCTTTTTGAAATCATCACCGCTAAGGTCCAGAATGGCGTAAGGGACTACGGGACTGTCGGCATGTTCAGCCACAAACCGTTTGATGGCCGCATCATAACGTTCCATCATAGCCTTGGCCTCCGCTTCGGGAACACTGTCATTATTGCTGACCAATATCATATATTCCTGCTGTATCGGACCCGTGACAGCTTTCAGAGCGGTCATATCATCCATCAGCTCGCTTCCGGTGACTGTATATGACAACGGCTCGAACGACTTGATATCCACCACCAGGGTCTCGCCCGGAGAAGCGTAAAACTCCGGTGGAGCACTCATCATCATCGGAGGTTCTATGCTATACTGAGCCGCTCCGTCACCCGTCAGCTCCATCATGGCCACACCGGACTTAACCTCCAGAGTGTCGTACATTATCTTAAGGTCCTCCTGACGCTGAGCGTTGAAGATATTGTCTATCGACACATGACTCACCACTATGACAGAGTCACCGTAATTCTCGGGCAGATGGATTGTCACATTACCACCCTCCGTATGACTGCCGCACGAACTCATTGCAAGTCCGGCTATTCCAATCAGCAATAATCCTTTATTCATAAGTATATATGTAGAAATTTAAAGATATTTTATGTTGTAGTTGTTGATGATAATTAATTCCGGAGAGAAGGTATTCGACATAGACCCGATTGTTTCAATCGCCGGTCAGTAATTTATGAAAACCATATATTCACCGCGGGCATAAATGGTAAATTCTCCCGTCATGGCCTCATTCAGAGTTCCCTGCCAGAGTGCATCAAAATGGCGAAGCGGATATTTCAGTCCCTCCGAATGCATACCCTCGGAGCCGAAATTGAAGACAGACACCTGAGTACCCGGCCTGCAACGGAATGAAGCGTCACCGTTCACAGGAATAAAGACACCGTAGTCCGTGTAGGCACGCACTTCGAGACCCTCCCGCAGATATTCCGGCAACAGACTGATATTGCCTAACGTGTGGTCCTCGCGCATACCTGTGGCACCCAACACAACCACTCTCCTAATCCCCTTGCTGCTCAGATATTGGATGGCCTTGGTCTGGTCGTTGGTCTCCTGGTCGGGATTACGTCTGACGATGTCTCCATACCGGAGCATCACCTCCTCCGACAGAGAGTCGCAATCACCCACTATACGCCACAGGTCGTAACCCGTGCTGACATACCGGTTGGCCGCTCCGTCACAACACACCACCGGCAGCCCCCGTCTGAGCCATGACAGCGCTGTCTCAGCATGCGGAAAGACACCGGCATCGACTACCACACCCTGAGCTTCAAAATCCAATATCGAGTTTTTATTATTCATTCCTCCTCTTTTAACAACCGCCATTTCCTGTAACCGGCCACTGCGATGACGGCATACAAAATATACAGGCCGGCGGTGAAATACAACTCTTTGTAGATATATAACGCTCCACATCCCAAATCGGCTACAATCCACACCAACCACTGCTCCACATACTTGCGTGCCAGCATCCACATCGCGACGATGCTGAGAGATGTCGTCATGCCGTCGGCCCACGGCACGTTGCTGTCCGTAAACCGTTCCAGCACAAAGCCGAGCAACAGAGTCAGAGCCACACATATTACAAACACCGGGATATACATCCGCCGGGGTATCGATGTTATATGCTGTTTCTCCTCCTCAGCCTCTTTACTCTGTTGGATTCCATCAGTCTTCCTGCGGTGTGCGCGCCAGCAGAACACTCCATAGACGGAGGCTATGATATAATAGACACTGATACCCAAATCTGCATAAAGCCCTGCCTGATAATATACATAGATATAGACGGCAGGCATGATAATTCCCACTATCCACAACCACGGATTGACCTTATATTCCAAATAGAGATATAGCAATCCCAGCAGTGTCCCTATGATTTCGATATAGTTCATATTCTTGTGTGGCAGAGGTTTATGCCGGGGTGAGAGATGTTACCAATCAACCTCGCGGTATGAGTGTGAAGGTGATGGTGCCACGTGCCGGTGCAGCGCCCTCCTTGGCTTTCCAGCGCGCACCCATAGCCGCACGCTCGCAGCTGCGTTGCAGCTCGGCGGTGCCACCGCTTAATGCCGATGCCGACGTCACATGACCCGACGCATCGACTGTGACACGCACCTTGACGACAGTCCTGTTGCGCAACCGCACACTCGGTTTGGGACACGATATAAATTCCCGTCCCTCGGCATATCCGCTCACACCGACTCCCGTACCACCGGACCCTACGGCATTATTCACACCGTCATTACGGCCGTTATCCGGTGAGAACGCACCGGCTGTCCGGTCCTTGACATGACGGCGCTCCTCATCAGTTGCCTTGGGTTCGGTTGCCTTGACAGGAGATGGTTGGGTCTGAGTGACCCGCTTGACTTTCGGAGGTGCGGGTTGTTCGCTTTTACCCGGTTCCACAACCTGCGATGTCACTTCGTCCGCGACCTCGGGAGTGCCGTTGGCAGCCGGAGCGGCAGCAACCTCCTGCTCAGATTTGTCCTCACCCAGGTCCAGCAGTTCCGGGTCAAGAAACAGTTCCTCCTCATCCACACCCGGCTCAGGCATGGACATAGAGGCCATCTGACTGAAACTTAAATCTATATGACCGAAGTATAGCACCAACAACAATACCAGCGCCACAAGCATGGTCAGTGACGCAGCTATCAATGAGTCGCGATGCCTGTTATTTCGATTGTTATTATCTATCACGATTAGTTTTATAATATTAGGAGTGGAACGGAGTCAATAGCCTTTCTCACATCACACCGGATACGGTGAGAGGGCTATTCCTGCTCTATACGGCGCGCCTTGGTGGCAAGCACCATGCGCAGCTTATTGCGTGCGGCTATGTCGAGTATATCCACCACATATCCGTACTCCACCTTCTCATCGGCATAGAGAGCCACTGCGCGCAGGGAGTCCTTGCTCTGGATTTCCCGTAGTGCCGATGCCAGTTCCTCCTTGCCAATCTTGTGAGCTATGCTGTTCACGCCCGTCGAGTCATTGCGGTCCACCACAAGATATACCTGACGCAACGAGTCGACATACACCTCCGTCACCGGCTTCATGTCGGTCTGAGTACCGCTTTGAGGCAGGTTCACATCCACGGCAGAGGGTGTGATAAGTGTCGATGTCACCATAAAGAAGATTAACAGCAGGAAGATGACATCCGTCATTGACGACATCGAGAATGTATCCAACGTCGGAAATTGCTTCTTCAGTGCCATCTTATCTTACCGGCTCATTGAGAAGGTCCATGAACTCCATGCTCTTGGCCTCCAGATTGTTCATGACTTTGCCTATACGCGCCACAAGATAGTTGTAGGCGAACAGGGCGATGATACCGACCACCAGACCGGCAACCGTAGTCACAAGCGCCTGGTATATACCACCCGACAGCAACGATATGTTCGAGGCTGTGCCCGCTTTGGCCAGAGTGAAGAATGCCTGTATCATACCCACGACTGTACCCAGAAAGCCTAACATCGGCGCACCGGCTGCTGTCGTCGATAGCCACGCCAGACCACGGCCCAGGTTACCGACCTCTATATTACCCGTATTCTCGATGGCAGTCAGCACATCCTGTGTCGGACGACCTATGCGCTGCACACCCTTCAGTATCAGGCGCGCATACGGGGTATCGGTATTCTTACACAACTTGACAGCGCTCGCAAGGTCTCCCTCGTGAACATAGTCACGTATCCGGTTCATGAATGTCGGGTCCTCCTTGGATGCACGGCTTATCACTATACACCGCTCTATAAATATATAGACGGCCAGCAACAGCAGGACGGCAAGCGGTATCATTATATAGCCGCCATCCATCACCAACGACCAGAAAGATAAAGTCTCCATTTATTTTAGTGATTAATTATTAGTTATCAGTGACTGAAAGCAAGGCAGGCGAGATAGCGCTTCAGTGTCTCATCTATACCGAGATAGAGTGCGTCACATATCAGCGCATGACCTATACTCACCTCATCGAGCAGAGGTAACCGTTCATAAAAATATCTAAGGTTCTCCAGGCTCAAATCATGTCCGGCGTTCAGCCCCAGTCCGACCTCGGCTGCCTTGGCCGATGCGGCTATGTATGGGGCTATGGCCGCCTCACGGTCCTGACGGTAGCCGTCGGCATATGCTTTGGTGTAAAGCTCCACACGGTCAGCTCCGACACGCTTGGCCGCTACTATCTGAGCCTCGTCGGGGTCCACAAATATGGATACCCGTATGCCACATTGATGCATACGACGGCATATGCCTGCGAGAAACTCACTGTGAGCCACGACATCCCAGCCCGCATTGCTGGTCAGCTGGTCCGGCTTGTCCGGCACAAGCGTAACCTGCGTAGGGCGTACACTTGCCACAAGCTCCAGAAACTCCTCAGACGGGTATCCCTCGATATTAAATTCCGTGCCGAGCACTTTGCTCAGCTCATACACATCACTGCGACGGATATGGCGCTCATCCGGACGCGGATGGACCGTTATTCCCTCGGCACCGTGACTCTCACAATGCAACGCGAATTTTATCACATCCGGATTATTCTCACCGCGGGCATTACGCAGAGTCGCCACTTTATTGACATTGACACTTAGACGGGTCATCACTTTTTTAATATTTGGCACAAAATTTGTATCTTCACATTCTTAAACAGGATTGTCAATCGTTGCCGATGCCAATCTCGCTGTTTTCAAATGACAAAAATAACCAAATTAATCCAATCATAAGCCTCGGTTGTTAATTTTTATATAATTTAACAGAGCATTTCGAAAATGTCTACTCTGATATGAAGATTAAAGACGCCATATTGCCCTTACTCACCTCCGACACACCGACCCGTACTGTCGATGCCTCTCTATCCGTGATGGAGGCGCTCCCGCTGTTGCTTGACACCGCGGAACGTCGCCTTGCTGTCACTCAGGATGGAGACATCGTGGGTATCGTCACCGAAAGTTCAATGCTTGACGCTCTCGGACGCTTCATCGCTGCACGCGATGACAGCTCTGTCCTCACCATAGAATGCCCTCCCGACCAATATTCCGCCTCAGCCATCGCC
>CAMWRB010000004.1 GCA_947176545.1 uncultured Porphyromonadaceae bacterium | reverse complement strand
CCGAACAACCACGGGCGGCCGAACAGCTCAATGCCGTACCCAACGTAGCGGGATATGACGCTCCTTCGGCTGTCAAGATACTCGAACGCCACGGCCTGAACGTCAAGCTCAGAGGAGCCGGACGTGTCATAGCACAGAGCCGCGCTCCCGGCACGGCCATACGTAAAGGCTCTGAAATCATTCTCACCCTCAGAATCTAACCCCAAAAGAGAAAAACATAGTACTCCCGGGACTTACAGTTCTCAAAGTAAAAAAATCTCCGACAACAAAATAAAACCCACACTATATGACAATTAAACTCCAACGGCTCATAGATGCCGTCCAACCACAGGAAGTGATTGGTGAAACGAACCGCAATATAACCTCCGTGCAGAGCGACTCGCGCAAGGTGGAAAAGGATGGCCTTTTTGTGGCTGTCAGAGGTGTCACGACCGACGGACATAAGTACATACCGGTGGTAGCCTCGACCCATGTGGCAGCCATCGTATGCGAGGACTTACCGGCCTCACTCGAACGCGGCATAACATATATCCGTGTGGCCGATTCAGCCAAGGCGCTCGGACTTATAGCCTCCGAATGGTATGGCCGGCCGTCGGAGAAACTGAAGCTCGTAGGTGTCACCGGCACCAACGGCAAGACAACCACGGCCACGATGCTCTACGAGATGGCACGCCTGCTCGGATACAAGGCCGGACTGCTTTCGACAGTCTGCAATTATATCGACACGCGCATGGTCCCGTCCACTCATACGACACCCGACCCGCTGTCGCTCAACAGTCTGCTGGCAGAGATGGTCGAAGAGGGTTGCGACTACGCTTTTATGGAGGTATCCTCACACGCCGCCGCACAGCACCGTATCGCCGGTCTGCACTATGCCGGCGGTGTCTTCTCCAACCTGACACGCGACCATCTCGACTATCATAAGACCGTCGAGGCATATATGAACGCCAAGAAGTCATTCTTCGACATGCTGCCCCCGACAGCCTTTGCACTGGTCAATGCCGACGATAAGGCCGGCGCCATCATGCTCCAGAATACGAAAGCACATAAATTCACATACTCACTGCGCACCGATGCCGACTTCCGCTGCCGCATACTCGAGACACGCATAGACGGCACGCTCCTGATGCTCAATGGCCGCGAGGTGGAAGTACAGTTCTCCGGACGCTTCAACGCTTACAATCTGACCGCTGTCTACGGTGCGGCCATACTGACGGGATTTGACCCCGATGAGGTGCTCGTCAATATGAGCCGGCTCGTTCCTGTGGCCGGGCGTTTCCAGACCTTCCGGGATGACCGCGGTGTGACAGCCATCATCGACTATGCCCACACACCCGATGCACTGATTAACGTCTTGGACACCATCCGCGATATCGTAGGCAAGGATGGATATATCACTACGGTGGTCGGTTGCGGCGGCAATCGCGACCACGGCAAGCGTCCCATAATGGCCCGGGAGAGCGCGTTACGCTCCGACCGACTGATTATCACATCCGACAATCCGCGTGATGAGGAGCCGGCTGAGATTATCGCCGAGATGATGACCGGTCTCTCTCCCGAGGACAATGCCAAGACCATCTCCATCACAGACCGTCGCGAGGCCATACGCACCGCCATACGCACCGCCCAACCCGGTTCCGTGGTGCTCATCGCGGGCAAAGGTCATGAGACATATCAGGAAATCAAGGGGGTCAGACACCACTTTGACGATAAGGAAGAGGTACTCAATTCAAGCTCGTTTAACCATTAATCATCACAAGCCTTGTTCTACTCTATATTTCAGCGGTATCTGGAGTCGACCAATATACCGGGCCGACACCTGATGGACTTCATAACATTTCGTGCGGGCATCACTTTCGCCCTGGCACTGATTATAGCCTTGTGGCTCGGCGGACCGGTGATACGCCGTCTGCAGCGCATGCAGATAGGTGAGGAGGTTCGCGATTTGGGACTGGAGGGACAGATGGCCAAGCGCGGCACACCCACTATGGGTGGTGTCATCATCATATTCTCCATACTCCTCCCCTGCTTCCTGATAGGCAATCTATCCAACATATACCTCTGTCTGATGCTGGTATCGACCGTTTGGATGGGAGCAATCGGGTTTCTGGACGACTTCCGCAAGCTTAAATATCATAACAAGGATGGTCTGGCCGGCAAATACAAGGTCATCGGACAGGTCGGACTGGGTCTCTTCATCGGAGTGACAATGTGGCTTGCACCTTCAATAGTGATGGACAACGGTGTCAAGGCACCTCAGACCACGCTGCCTTTTATCAAGAACCATAATTTCAATTACGAATGGCTCACGTCGTGGATTGGCGACCCGATGGCCGCCCAGACACTCGGATGGCTCGTATTTGTCGCAGTCGTGATATTCGTTGTCACGGCGGTCAGCAATGGTGCCAACCTCACCGACGGTCTCGACGGACTCTGTGCCGGCACATCGGCCATCATCGGTGTGGCGCTGCTGATTATGGCCTATCTGGGGAGTAATGTCATCTATGCCGGCTATCTTGACATAATGATAATACCCGGCAGCGAGGAGCTGGTGGTATATGCGGCGGCCTTTATAGGGGCGCTGGTGGGATTCCTGTGGTACAACGCTTTCCCGGCACAGGTATTCATGGGCGACACCGGTTCACTGACACTGGGTGGAATAATCGCCGTCTTTGCCATATTGATACGCAAGGAGTTGCTCATTCCGCTGCTGTGTCTGATATTCTTCATCGAAGACCTCTCGGTCATCCTGCAGGTTGCATACTTCAAGTACACACGCAGGCGGACCGGCATCGGTGCGCGCATATTTAAGATGACGCCTCTGCACCATCATTTTCAGAAAGCCGGCGACCCCACTATCAAAGCTCTTCTCGGATATCCGTCTCACCCCATTCCGGAGTCCAAGATAGTCACCCGTTTCTGGATTGTCGGCATACTCCTTGCCGTATTCACATTTGTAACTCTAAAACTGCGATAATATGCAAAAACTCGTAATATTAGGTGCCGGTGAGTCCGGTATCGGAGCCGCCATCCTCGGCCTTGCCAAGGGGATGGAGGTATGGGTGAGCGATGCCGGCAAAATACCGGCGAAACACCTCGCCACACTGCAACAGCGCAATATCCCATACGAAGAGGGGGGACATACTCCCGAGCGTATCCTGGAGGCTGATATCGTCATCAAAAGCCCCGGCATACCGCCGACCGCTCCGATTGTCGAGGAGTGTGTCAGACGCGGCATACCCGTGCTGAGCGAAATCGAATTTGCCGGTATGTACACCGATGCCAAGATGATATGTATCACCGGCTCCAACGGCAAGACAACCACCACAATGCTTACATACCACATACTGCGCAAGGCCGGACTCGATGTCGGACTCGCCGGCAATGTGGGCTTCAGTCTTGCACGTCAGGTGGCCGAAGAACCGCACGCATATTATGTCATCGAACTCTCGAGTTTCCAGCTCGAAAACATGTATCGCTTCCGTGCCAATATAGCCATCATCCTCAACATAACTCCTGACCATATGGACCGTTATGACCACAAGATGGAAAACTATACGGCCGCCAAGTTCAGAATACTTCAGAATCAGACCTCCGATGACTATTTCATCTATTGGATGGACGACCCCGTCATAGCCCGTCAGGTACGGAATGTGCAGAGCGAAGCAATCCGTCTGCCGTTTGCCGACCATCCGGTCGAAGGAGCCGCCGCATGGGTTGAGAACGGTATCGTACATTACGCTCTCCCGGGCGACGTATGGGAGATACCCTGCGACCGCATATCCCTCCCGGGATTGCATAACCTATACAACTCGATGGCAGCAGGCCTGTCGGCAACCGCTCTCAAGATTGATGACAACATAATCCGCAGCGCTCTCGAGGATTTCGAGGCTGTCGAACACCGGCTCGAATTCGTAGCCGAGGTAGACGGTGTCAGATATATCAATGACTCCAAGGCCACCAACGTCAATTCGACATGGTATGCGCTGGAGAGTATGACATCACCGACCGTACTCATACTCGGCGGCAAGGACAAGGGTAATGATTACAGCGAAATACTCCCTCTGGTCAAGGAGAAGGTGAAGGCTATCGTTTGTATGGGAGTCGACAACCGCAAACTCATCGACTACTTCACGGGTGCCGTCCCGATGCTCTATGACACTCACTCGCTTGAGGAGGCAGTCCGGGCATGCGTCTCGGCCGCCAGACCGGGAGACACCGTTCTTCTCTCACCCTGTTGTGCCAGCTTCGACCTCTTCACCTCATACGAAGACCGCGGCCGGCAGTTCAAACAGGCCGTCCGGACACTCCTCTGACCTGACCTCTTGACAGACTCCGGAAACTTTCCTCCCCCCTATCGACTATTCCGATAAACCCAATCATTCCGAACAAAAACTAACCACCCCAATCATCCCTGCAAAGAAAAATGATTGAAATCAAGGAAACCATAGATGGCGTCCGTCCGACCACCGGACAGCGGCCTGACAATTCCGACAAGCATAAGCTGAAGGCTCAGAATCCTCCGGATAAATATATCTGGGGCATATACATCGCGCTCCTGATAATATCCATCATCGAGCTCTTCTCGGCCTCATCGACCGAAATACAGGGTGGAAATGTCTATGGCCCTCTCATACGACACTCCATCTTTCTCGGTCTCGGACTCGCTCTGGTGCTCTGGCTGCAGAATCTCCCTTACGTCGTGTTCAACAAATGGGCATGGCCGCTGGCAATCCTTTCGGTCATAATGCTGATTTTCTCGATGTTCTTCGGAGTGTCAATCAACGGTGCGCAGCGTGCATTCAAAATAGCCGGATTCACCATACAGCCTCCGGAGATAATCAAACTGACAGCGGTCATACTTCTGGCCCGTATACTGGGACAGAACCAGAAACCGGGAGGCATCACCACCAAGGGAGTCATATACTCGGCCTTCATCGTGCTCGTGCTCTCGGGACTTCTCTGGGTCAATGGACTGACGAACATGATACTTATGATGTTTGTCAGCGTGTCGCTCATCATCATCGGCGGCATAGAGTGGCGCAAACTGATGATGGTTTTCGTCGTATACGGCATAGCGGGAGGCGCCCTCTTCCTCATCAAATATGCCACACCATCTTCGACGGAATATGACAGTGTCGGCGGTACGGAGATTGTGGCCGCAAACAGCGGTGCCGGCCGACAGGAGACCCATATCGGGCGCATCAAACGCTTCATTGCAGGTGTCAATCCCGAAGACTCCATCACTGACAAGAACCGTCAGGTCTTCTTCGCCAAACTGGCTCAGGCCAACGGTGGCGTAATCGGTCAGGGTCCTGGCAACTCGCGTGAAAGCGCCCGTCTCCCCCTTGCATTCTCCGACTATATATATTCGATTGTGGTCGAGGATATGGGATTTGTAGGCGGTACGGCTCTGTTGCTTCTATACCTCTTCTTAGTGGCCCGCGCCGGCGTGATAGGCTACCGTTGTTCGCGCGCATTCCCGGCATTCCTTATCATGGGGTGCGCCGTGCTAATCGTCTTTCAGGCGCTCGTCCACATGGCTATCGTCACAGGTCTCTTCCCTGTCTCGGGCCAGCCGCTCCCCTTCATCTCCAAGGGTGGCACATCCATTCTCGTCATGTCGGCAGCTATCGGCATAATGCTCTCGGTGAGCCGGTTTGCCGTCACTTCCGGCGATAAAAAGGCTATCAAGGCCGAAACCGAAAAACTCCCTGATGACCTTCAGGCTATCAATATATCTCACGAAAAATGAAACAACCCCGAATACTTATCTCCGGTGGAGGCACCGGAGGTCATATCTTCCCGGCTCTCTCAATAGCCAATGCTCTCCGCGAACGTCTTAATGCCGAAATACTCTTTGTCGGTGCCGACAACCGCATGGAGATGGAACGTGTACCCAAGGCCGGCTATAATATCATAGGCCTGCCGGTAGCCGGATTTGACCGCAAAAACCTGTTGCGCAATTTCTCTGTGCTGTTGAAGTTGCGGCGCAGTATCGGAATGGCCCGTAAAATCATCCGTGACTTCAAGCCGGACCTGGCTATAGGCGTTGGTGGATACGCCTCGGGGCCGACACTCAAGGCCGCTCAACGTTACGGCATACCGACACTCCTGCAGGAACAGAACTCATACGCCGGCGTGACCAACAAGCTGCTGGCACGCAAGGCCCGCGCCATCTGTGTGGCCTACGACGGTATGGAACGCTTCTTTCCGGCTGAACGCATCATAAAGACAGGCAACCCGGTGCGCAAGGACCTGCTCGACGACTCACTGAGTGTCTCCGAAGCACGTCAGCGCTTCGGACTTGATACGGAACGTCCCGTGGTGCTTGTGGTCGGAGGCTCGCTCGGTTCTCTGACCCTCAACGAGAGCATGGAAAAGGGACTGCGCCGCCTCACCGACGCCGGCTATCAGGTCATTTGGCAGACGGGTAAATATTTCACCAAAGAACGTGCTATGGAGGCCGCCAACGGACTCAAAGGGGTTGTGGTCACCCAATTCGTCACAGATATGGCGGCGGCATACCGCGCCGCAAATCTTGTGGTCTCACGTGCCGGAGCCGGCTCAATCAGCGAACTCGAACTCCTCGGCAAGCCCTCGATTCTTGTCCCCTCGCCCAATGTGGCCGAAGACCATCAGACCAAGAACGCTATGGCGCTTGTCGATGTCAATGCCGCTGTAATGGTAGCGGACCGGGATGCCCGACAGACTCTTATCGACACCATACTCGACCTGATGGCCGCTCCCGACAAACTCGAAACCATGAGCCGCAACATCAAGAGCCTTGCTCTCCCCAACTCTGATGACCGCATAGTCGATGAGGCAATCAAGCTCCTGAACACCCCCGACACTGATAAAAACTGATTTGACTTTCAGGAGTGATTGACTGAACAGTAATCAATTAACCCACGATGAATTATAAGAACATATACTTTGTAGGAGCCGGCGGTATCGGTATGGCCAACCTGGTGAGATACTGCCTGAGTCGCGGACTCAACGTGGCCGGATATGACCGCACATCCACTCCGCTGACCGACGCATTGCGCCGCGAACACGCCGACATAATCTTCGAGGATAATCCCGGACTTATTCCCATGTCATTCCGCGACCCGCAGACCACGCTTGTGGTCTATACTCCGGCCGTGGGCGACGACAACGCCATCCTCTCGATGTTCCGCCGCGAAGGCTTCGAGATAGTCAAGCGGGCACGCCTTCTGGGTCGTCTTACAGCCGACGGACACGCCATATGTGTGGCCGGCAGTCACGGCAAGACCACGACATCCTCCATGATAGCCAATATACTGCGTCTGACGGATAAGGGTTGCAACGCTTTCCTGGGAGGAATACTCCGTAATATCGACAGCAATCTGATACTCTCCGAACGCACCGATATATCCGTTGTCGAGGCCGATGAATATGACCGCTCGTTCCATCAGCTCACCCCTTATATCGCCGTCATAACATCCAACGACCCCGACCATCTCGACATCTATGGCGACGAGGAACATTATATCGAGGCATTCAGCATCTTCTCCTCACTCATCAAGCCGGATGGCTACCTCATCATGCACACCGGACTGAAGATGCAGCCGGCGTGCGACCCGTCAGTGAAGATATATACATATTCAGGGGGAGCTGAGGGGGATTTTCACGCCGAAGACATACGCTATGGCGAGGGTGTCATAACGTTCACGCTCATCGGCCCGGACGGCCTGCGTATCGAGAATATGTCACCCGGCGTACCGGTCGAAATCAATGTGGACAATGCCGTAGCGGCGGCCGCGGCGGCCTTGCTGGCCGGAGTCACCCCCGATGAAGTCAGGGAGGGATTGAGAACATTCCGCGGAGCCAAGCGCCGCTTCGAGATATACCTGACCGAACCGATTGTGCTCATCGACGACTACGCTCACAGCCCCAACGAGGTGCGTGCATCCATACGGTCGGTACGCAAGCTGTATCCCGGCAGACGTCTGAGCGTCATCTTCCAGCCACACCTCTATACCCGCACACGCGACTTCGCACCCGAATTTGCCGAAGCCCTCTCGGAGGCCGACGAGGTCATCATGCCCGAAATCTATCCGGCGCGCGAGCAGCCCATCGAGGGAGTGGACTCGATGTTGATACTCAACGCCGTTACGTCGCCCGTAAAGAGATTTTGTGAGCAAAAAGATTTGGTTAATCTTATAAAAAATAGTAACTTTGAGATTCTAATGACTCTCGGAGCCGCAGATATTGACAAAATCCTGCCGGATGTTGTCGATATTTACGTATCCTGACGTGAGCCGCACCGGAGTATGACAAGAACCGTGTGCTGACGCATATGACTCCGACCATCAACGACTCTATATCGACGCCGTAGTATGAAAACAGTGTGGAAATGGATAATCCTGACAGTGCTCATCGGATATGTCATCACGATGACAGTGTGGGCCAATGCCGAGGCTGACAAGCATCAATGCCGCGGCATCTCCGTCTCCATAACCGGTGGCGGCATCAACGACTCCATCACCACCGAAGCGGTGCTCGACCTCCTCAGACAATATCCGGAGAAAATCGTCGGCATACCGGCTACCCGTGTCAATACACGCGGCATTCAGGAGTACATCATGAGCCTCAACAACTTTGAGGATGTGAGATGCCATATTACCTCTCAGGGGTATCTGGCGGTCAATATCCAACCCATGATACCGGAAATCCGTGTATTCGACGGCGAAAACTCCTATTACGTCAATAAGGACGGCAAACGCATCACGTCCAATTCAGCCTTTTATGTCGATGTGCCCGTCGTGGCCGGCAACTTCAACAACGGTTTCTCTCCCAAGGACATACTCCCCGTAGTCAGATTTGTCGAGCGTGACAGCACGCTGCACAGTCTCATCACGATGTATGTAGCCAAGGACAAGAACAACATACTGCTCGTACCGCGGTTCACGGGCCATGTCATCAACTTCGGCGACACCTCGCGGCTCAAGGAGAAACGCCAGGCGCTCCTGACCGCGTATCACAACATTCTCCCCTACCGAGGATGGGAAATGTATGACACCATCTCGGTCAAATTCAAAGGACAAATCGTGGCGACCCGACGTGACAAGCGCCCCCTCTACCCCTTTGAGACCATCATCGAGGAGGAAGACCCGGAAGAAGGCTCACTCCCCGACGACCCTAATCCACAGGCTCCTCAGCAAAACCCTGCACAGACACAACCCTCAAAACCAAATACAAACGACAATACAACACCGACCAACAGTACGCAACAGGTCTGATACATAACAACCTCTAATGACAATGAGCGAAGATAGATACATAGCTGCCATCGAAATCAGCAGCAGCAAAGTGATAGGCGTCGTAGGACGCACCCGCGGCGACGGTACTGTCGATATTATCGCCGTCGAACAGGAGAAGCATGTCGAAATCGTCAGATACGGACTCATACAGAACCCGGAAGAAACATGCCAACGTATAGCACGTATTATCGACAAGCTCGAACGCAAACCCTCAGTGACACCACGACGTATCAAGAGTGTCTTTGTCGGGCTGGCGGGACGCTCGGTCAGGAGTATAAATACTCAAATCAGTCTTAACCTGCCGGATGATACGGAAATAACCAACGATATCATCGACCGTCTGAATCAGGATGCCTTAAACACACCTGTTGATGCCTCGCTCGAAGTGGTCGACGTTGTCCCCCGCTCATATCGCGTGGGCAATTTTGAGACTCTCTCACCCAAGGGAACAGTGGGCAACAAGATAGAGGCCACCTTCGACATCATCGTATGTCGCCCGGAGCTGAAACGCAACATCATACGTGTGCTCCACGACAAACTCAACATCGAGGTCGCCGGATTTGTCGTCACTGCACTGGCTACAAGCCATCTGGTGCTCACTTCAGAAGAGAAGCGTCTCGGCAGTATGCTCGTGGACTTCGGCGCTGAAACCACCGCTGTATCCATCTATAAGAACGGCACACTGCAATACTTCGCCACCCTCCCGATGGGCAGCCGCAATATCACACGCGATATCACCACACTCTCCGTACTTGAAGAACGTGCCGAAGAAATCAAAATCACTTCGGGCAACGCCATCGCACCCGACACCCCGTCGACTCTCAACCTCGCGGGTGTCAAACTCGCTGACGTCTCCAACCTTATCGTGGCCCGCGCAGAGGAGATTGTGGCCAACATCATCGAACAGATACGGTATGCCGGACTCAAGGAGAAAGACCTACCCGGCGGTATAATCTGTATAGGCGGCGGCGCCAAGCTCAACGGACTCACCGACCTGCTCACACGTCAGACCGGACTGAGTGCCAAAATAGGACGTCTCCCCTCATACGTGCATCTCGATGACGCCAAGGCCCCCAGCTCGGAGATAGCCGAAGTCGCCAGCGTGCTGTACGAAGGTGCTACACTCACCGACGAGCAGTGTCTCGAATTGCCGCAGAAACAGGAAATCCCCGTCACCGGCGAAGCACCGACCGGCGAAGCCGGCGAAGGCGGTAAACAGGGTGGTGAAGGAGGTAAAGGAGGCAGAAGACACGGTTCCTCACTGATGGACAGACTGCGCGAAAAAATCGCCGGTATCTTCAATCCCAACGATGAGGATGACTCGGGACTCCTCGATGAGTAAGACTCTATACCCGCATAACACACTTACACTCATAAACACAATATAGCAACAATGGACGAGAACGCAAGACTCGACACACTCGATACGATAGAGACCGGAGCGGACATCACGGACGCTTCGGGATTTGCTCATGATTCAAGCAACGACATCATCAAGGTAATCGGTGTCGGTGGCGGCGGCGGCAACGCTGTCGACTATATGTATGCTCAGCAAATACCTAACATCAACTTTGTAGTACTCAATACGGACAAGCAGGCACTGCAACGCAGTAAGGTGCCTCACAAGATGATATTGGGTCCTGAAATCACACACGGACGCGGCGCGGGCAACAAGCCGGAGAAAGGCCGCGAATGCGCCGAGGCTTCAGCCGACGAAATACGCAAGCTCTTTGACGACCAGACCGAGATGGTGTTTATCACCGCCGGCATGGGCGGAGGTACCGGCACCGGTGCCGGACCCGTTGTGGCCCGGCTCGCCAAAGATGCCGGAATGCTGACCATCGGTATCGTCACCGTACCCTTCATCTTCGAGGGAGAAAGCAAAATCCTCAAGGCGCTCAAGGGTGCAGAGGAGATGAGCAAGCATGTCGATGCCCTCCTCATCATCAACAACGAGAACCTTATTGAACTCTATAAGGACCTTACACTCTTCAACGCCTTTGAAAAGGCTGACGAGACACTGGCCAACGCCGCCCGTTCCATATCGGAAATCATCAATGAGGAGGGATATATCAACGTGGACTTTCAGGACGTCAAGACAACCCTCAAAGACAGCGGCACAGCCATCATTTCGACTGCCTACGGTGAGGGTGACAGACGTATCTCAAAGGCTATCAACAATGCCTTGCACTCCCCGCTGCTCAAAAAACATGATATCAACACATCCCAGCGCCTGCTCTTCAAGGTCGCATGTTCCAAGGACAGCGCCAACGCACTCTGCGCTGAGGAGATTAACGAAATAAGACAATTCACCGGCAACCTCCCGTCGACAATCGATATAAAGTGGGGTATTGTTGACGACCCGACACTCGGAGACAAAGTCAAAATCACTATGCTTGCCTCCGGATTTGACGTCACTCTGCGTGACGGCGAAAACGGCGACGGCAAGAAAATCGACTTTGACGGTCCCGAGGCCAAAAAGGAGAAAGAACGCCTTACCTCCGAGACCAAAGCCAAAATCGCGGATGTCTACGGACACGATAAACTCGTGGAACAGATACAGGCTTCCGCCAAACAGAAATATATCATTCTGAAACCCAACCAACTCGACAATCACGAGATTATAGCAATCCTGGAACGGACTCCGGCATTCAACCGCAATCTCGGCATCCTCGATGAGATAGACCGTCTGTCGAGCGCGGCCGCTCCGGTCAGGAATGCGTCTCAGCAGGGCACCGTGTCGGGCGAGGAGCACACAGGCCGGGACTCGGTAATATCATTTTAAGACAGAATATCATACAGAGAGATGACAGACAATAAATTCAAGATGGTGGCCAAGACCTTCAAGGGTCTTGAGGATGTACTCGAACAGGAGCTGATAACGCTTGGCGCCGAGGATATAGAGCCGGGAGTCAGAATGGTAGCCTTCACCGGCGACCTGGAGATGATGTACCGTGCCAATCTGTGCCTGCGCACAGCCCTCAGAATACTCAAGCCGATTGACACCTTTATCGCTGACGATACTGATGAACTTTATGACCACGTCAGAGACTTCGACTGGGAGCAATATCTCGGTCCGGACTCGACTTTCTCGGTCGATTCCACCGTCAATTCAGCTGAGTTCAACCACTCCAAGTTTGTCACTTACCGTGTCAAGGATGGTATCGCTGACCACTTCAGCGACAAGTACGGCCGACGTCCCTCCATACGATTGATTGGCGCTGAGCTGCAGCTCAACGTACATATATCGGGCAATCAGGTCACAATATCACTCGATTCGAGCGGCGAACCGCTCAATAAGCGCGGCTATCGCGTCGAACAGACGGAAGCACCCATCAACGAGGTGCTTGCCGCCGGTATCATACTCAAGACCGGATGGCACGGAGAGTGTGATTTTGCCGACCCTATGTGCGGCTCGGGAACATTCCTCATCGAGGCCGCCCTGATAGCCGGCAATATCAATCCCGGCATATATCGTGAGAGCTTCGCCTTTGAGAAATGGCCCGATTTTGACGCTGACCTCTTCGAATCATTATACAATGATGACTCCGCAGAGCGTGACATCAACTGCGCCATACTCGGTGGAGACATATCTCCCGAGGCTGTCATCATAGCACGCAAAAACATCAAGGCCGCACGCCTCGAACAGAATATATCGCTCGTATGCGAGCCCATGCAGCAATGGGATGAGAATGAGCGCGACGGTGTGCTTATCACCAATCCCCCGTACGGCGAACGTCTGCGTCCCGACGACATGGCCACACTCTATAAGCAGCTCGGCTCGACTCTGAAGCAACACTTCCAGGGTTGGCACGCATGGATATTGGGTTACCGGGATGAGCATTTCGCCGAAATCGGACTCAAACCCTCGGTCAAATATCCTATTCTCAACGGTGCGCTGGAATGCTCCCTGCGCGAATATGTCCTCTTCGGTGGCCGATACAATGACTTCAAAGCAGACGGTGGTGAAATAACCAACCATACTTTCGTAAGAGATTATAAGCCCTCCCGCAAATATGAGGATGCCTCCTCGTTCCGCAAATCGGAGCGTAAGGAGTTCAAGCGCGACTTCAACCATGACGGACGTAAGGAGAATAAGCGCGACCGCAAGCGCGACGACAAGTCAGACTACGGTCGAGACTTCAAGCGCGATTTCAAGCGCGACGACCGCAAGGACTTCAAACGCGACTCGAGACGCGATGACCGCAAGGAGTTCAAGCGTGATTTCAAACGCGACGACCGTAAGGAATTCAAGCGTGATTTCAAGCACGACGACCGTAAGGAAGGTTTTGATTATAAACCGAGCGGTCACGGACCCCGGTTAGGAGCGGATAAGACAACATTTGACAGCCATGCCGTCATGCGCTCGCGTAAGAGACGTGATGAGTAATAACACTGAATGCAGCAGGAACTGAACATATTAATCTTAGGCAACAACGGTCGCGAATCGGCCTTGGCACACTCCGTACTGTCCAGCCGGCGCTGCCACCGTCTTTATGCCGATTATGCCTCGACCGACCCTCGGCTCATACCGACTGCCATAGACCCCTCCGACTTTGAGGGAGTAGCGAATTTCTGTCGTGACAACTCCATCAATCTGATTGTCGTCGGACCTCCGGAGCCTATTGTAGCCGGCATACATGATTATCTGGCGGCAAGTCCCGGACTGGAGAACCTCAGGATAGTGGCGCCGACAGCCGAAGCCGCCCGTCTGGAGGGTAGCAAGGAATTTGCCAAGGAATTTATGGCTGAGACAGGTATCCCCTCGCCACGCTTTATGCCGGTGGATGAGGAAACCGTAGGTGAAGGTCTCGCCTATCTCGAATCCATGACCCCACCCTATATCGTCAAGGCTGACGGACTCTCTGACGGACGAGGGGTGGTGATATGCGCAGACCTGGCAGAGGCCAAGGATGTGCTCGAAGATATGATAATAGAGGGGATTAAAGGAGAGGCCGGTCGGCATGTGCTTATCGAGCAATTCGTTCCGGGTCAGGAGTGCTCCGTCATAATAGCCACGGATGGCGATGACTATGTGATGCTCCCCGTAGCCATAGACTATAAACGTCTCGGCGACGGCGATACCGGCCCGAACACACCCGGCATGGGTGCATACTCTCCGGTCATATTTGCTGACGATGAGTTCAAGTCGATGGTGGACAAACATATCATCACCCCCACGTTGCGCGGACTCAAGGAGCGTGGCATCGACTATCAGGGATTTCTCTATTTCGGCATCATATCCGTGGAGGGTGAACCCGTGGTACTCGAATATAATGTACGTCTCGGCGACCCGGAGGCACAGGCTATACTGCCCCGCATAGACTCGGATATAGTGGAACTGCTCGAAGCTATCGTAGAAAGACGGCTCGGTGAGTACGAAATGAAAATATCGGAGCGTGCGGCAATTTCGGTAGTGCTCACTGACGCCGAGACCCACACAGAGCGCTCCACGGTCACTGCCGTTGCCGACACACTCGACGAAGCCAGACGTCAGGTATACGACATCATCGGCACGATAGTTCGCAGGAATGATAATTCACCGCACCCGAAACCCATATATTACCGCACCGACATAGGGAGTGAATTATGAACAACCGTACAGTGACGACATACGGAGTGATGGGATGTGCGGTCTTGGCTGTCATCTGTGCGATAGTGGCCGGAATACTGGGCTTCGAACCGCTCAACCGCCCTGACAAAGGTATCTGTCTGCCGTCACCGGACCTGTGGCAACTCCCGCCACTCGCTTCATGGGGTATCAACCTCGGACTCATACTCCTGTCGGTCATCGGACTCAGCCTGATTAACAAGCAATTCTCACTGATACGTGGCACTGACCATGTCCTGACCTCCCTGTTTGTGTTGCTCTGCTGCAGCAACCTCGTCATATCATCCCGGCTGACGTCGGCCATGATATTGCTCCCGGTCACACTCATCGCCATCGCTTACCTCTTCAACAGCTACAAGTCTGAGAACGCCACTCATATGCTGTTCAGCATCGCAACATTCCTTTCGATAGGGACGATGCTGCAATATGCCGTCATCGCATTGATTGTGGCCGTATTTCTCAGCGCGATTGTCATGAAGTGTCTGCGGTTCAGAGAGATTTGCGCCTTCATCCTCGGACTCGTCGCCCCATACTGGATAGCACTCGGGACAGGACTCATCACGTTCGACGATTTCCATATTCCCAATCTGTCGCTGATATATATATCGAATACGGACATGACATTTACACTGGTGACGGTCATAGGGTGCGCGGTCCTCTTCGCCATCGCCGCCCTGCTGGCGCTCTCCAACTTCGTCATACTCTTCGCCGGCAACACGCGCGTGCGCTGCGAGAACAGTGTCATCAACATATTCGGACTCATCGCGGCCCTCTGCATGGTGGCCGACTATACCAACATGTTCGCCTACATAGGCGTCTTCAACCTTTGGGTGGCCGTACAGCTTGCCAATCTCTTCGCCCTGCATCAGCTGCACCGTTCGCGACTGATATTTATCATCATACTGATAATATTGCTGACCATGACCATTCTTACCGCTCTGCTATGAATAAATTAGTAATCGACAACGCCATACCGTTCCTGCGCGGACGTATAGAACACCTTTTCGACTGTCACTACGTTGCAGGCGACGACATCACTCCCGAAGCGGTCAGTGATGCCTCCGGGGTGCTGGTCCGTACGCGTACACGATGCGGCCGGCCACTGCTGGAAGGGTCATCGGTAGAGTTTGTGGCTACAGGGACCATCGGTACAGACCACTTCGACATACCGTGGCTGATGGAGCACAATATAGACTGGAACAACGCGCCGGGTTGCAATGCGCCGGGCGTGGCACAATACGTATGGAGCAGCCTGCTCAGAGCCGGCTTCAATCCCCGACGTGCGGGCCATAACCGTCTCGGCATAGTCGGCAAGGGCAACGTCGGCTCGATTGTGGCGGAATGGGGACGGCGACTCGGAGCCGAGATAATGGTCTGCGACCCTCCCCGGCAAGAGGCGGGACATACTGACGAGGAATATATCAACCTCTACGATATGGCTGCGAAGGTGAATGCCATCACATTTCACACCCCGCTGACACGCTCCGGAAAGCATCCTACATACCACCTCTGCTCGGAAGAAATAATCGAACGATTCCGACCGGATACCATCATAGTCAATGCGGCCCGCGGGGGAGTGGTCGATGAGGCGGCTCTGCGTCGGCATACCCCCGGCAAACATCTGCGGCTCATCATCGACACATGGGAGGGAGAACCCTCTATTGACCGCGAGACTCTTGACCTGACGCTGATAGCCACACCCCATATCGCCGGTTACTCCAAGCAGGGAAAACAGCGTGCCACCTCGGCAATCATCCATGCTCTGGAACGCCATTACGGTGTCAGCATCTCCGACGAGGGGCTGGCAGGGGCATACAGACCGCCGCACCTCTTCTCCCCGCAATTGATTCTTGAGAGTTTTGACCCGATGCCCATTGACGCAATCCTGCGCGAAAATCCCGAAGGCTTCGAGACTCAACGCGACTCGTATGTATATAGAGACGAACTGCTATGAAGAAGTTTTACGTTGTTTTCAAGGGACGCCAACCCGGCATATACGAGAATATCGAAGACCTGCTGGAGCAGGTGGAAGGTTTTCCGGGCGCCGAATTCAAGGGATACAACTCCCCGGAGGCGGCGGCTATGGCGATGCGCGGTGACCGGCAGAGCGAGACGCGCGAACTCGGTGAACTGCTGGCCCGTTCCGGAGGAGTATCGTTGCCCGCTGCCGGCAAGCCCGACTACATGACAATCCCGGAAATCGACCTCAACGGATGGGCTGTCGACGCCTCCTGTATGGGCAATCCGGGCACTATGGAGTATCGCGGTGTCGAACTTATGACCGGCCGTGAACTCTTCCGCGTAGGACCGTTCAAAAAGGCAACCAACAATATCGGTGAATTTTTAGCCATCGTCCATGCCCTCGCTCTTATGGAGAAGATGGGGGAGAACCATACCATTTATTCCGATTCGGTGACGGGTATGAGTTGGGTGCGCAAGAAGCAGATACGTACACAGCTCACTCCTACCGACGAGAATAGGGAATTGTTTGAAATGATGCAGCGCGGATTGGCATGGCTCAACACCCACTCGTTCCGCACCAAAATACTGAAGTGGCAGACCGAACTATGGGGAGAAATTCCCGCGGACTTTGACAGGAAACATCGGTGACACATAATAGGGAATAGTTATTAGTTTCGGGAGATTGGGGATATTGATAAAGATTATGAAATATAAGAGTATACTGACAGCAATTCTTCTGATTGGCACATCCGGCTCTCACGCCCTGCGCCTCGAACCCATCAAGTATGGCAATATGGAGAATTGGGTGACCCGCACGGTCAATGAGTCAAAGGTAATAGGTGGCAAGACCAAGACCATCTATGAGATAGGTCCCACCGGTACCGCCCCGGCCAATACCGCTTACACCAACCGCGGAGGGTCGCCGTGGGCCACATCAAATGTATATGCCAAGGTCAAAGGCATCGTCAAGGGGTCCGGAACCGTCACATCCGAAAATGTAGGCGGCTCCAGAATGGCTAAGGTGACCACCAAGATGGAAGAGGTCAAGGTGTTGGGCATCATCAATATGGACGTCATGGTGGCCGGCACAATCTTCCTGGGTCAAATCCATGAACCTATCACCTCGACATCCGGACCTTTTGCCAAGATGGAGATGGGTATGCCTTACACCAAACGCCCGACTGCACTGGTGTTTGACTACAAGGTGGATATGCCCGCTGTCAATACACGCACGCGTGCTACGGGTTTCAGCAAGAAGACGCTGCAAGGTCGCGACAAGGCTGAGGTATATGTCCTGCTGCAGAAACGCTGGGAGGATGAGAAAGGCAACCTGTACGCTCACCGCGTCGGCACAGGTCGCGAACGTTATGACAAGTCTGTACCCCTGACAAAGCAACATCAGCTGAAGATACAATACGGCGATATCACCGGTAAACCGGGATATAAACCGTACATGGGTCTGCTGTCGGGCGACAAAGCCTACTATGCCAAAAATTCCAAAGGGAAATTGGTACCGGTCAATGAGGTGGGATGGGCACCGGCGGATGCCACACCGACTCACGTGCTGGTGATGTGCTCCAGTTCATGCGGTGAGCCGTTTGTCGGCACCGAGGGTGTGACACTCTATGTGGACAACATCTGCTTCGGCTTCTGAATCATAAATCATAAATTCCAATAAAGGTGAATATAGCAATCATAGGATATGGCAAGATGGGCCATATCGTCGAGAAGATAGCCCGCGAGCGCGGACATCATATAGTGGCAATAATAGACCGTGGCGATACCGGTGAGTTCGCCTCACACGCCTTTGCTTCGGCCGACGTAGCCATCGAGTTCAGTCAGCCGGATGCCGCTGTCGAAAATATCCTCGCCTCGTTCGCAGCCGGAGTGCCTGTCGTTTCGGGCACGACCGGATGGAAGGAGTATATGCCCGAAATCAAGGCTATCTGTGACAAGGGGGAGGGGACACTCCTTTGGTCATCCAACTTCTCTATAGGAGTCAATATATTTATGGCCGTCAATCGCTATCTGGCGCGAATCATGAACAGCTATCCGCAATACAAGCCGGAGCTTGAAGAGGTCCATCATATCCACAAGCTCGACCATCCCTCAGGTACAGCCATTACACTGGCCGAAGAGATTATCGGCACTGACGACCGTCTGAACAGATGGGAGGAGATTGAGGTGATTGACGCTCCGGAGGATGTACTGCCGGTCAAGGCTATCCGCCACGACGAGGTACCCGGCATACATACCATCCGTTGGGACTCTCCGGTGGATACCATCACAATCTCACATTCGGCCAAGTCGCGCGAAGGGTTTGCCTTGGGAGCTGTAATGGCCGCAGAATGGCTTAAGGGACGAAAAGGATTCTACAGTATGTCTGACTTCCTGAAATTCTGATAATATTGCGATACTATGGATAATCTGAATAACTTCCCCGAAATCGAACAGGAACACCTTACATTCACTCAGGACTTCAAGCGCCGGCTGCAACGCACACGCACCACGCGCTGGATACGCTTTGCCGTCGTGTCGATTCTGTTCTGTCTCTTCGTCGTATGGCTCGGCAATCCGTGGGTGTCGATAGCATGGCTCCTGCTGCTCGATATATATATCACGGGCTATATACCCTGGACCTGGTGGAAAGGTCGTAAAGGCCCTGTCAGAACGGTCATGGCATGGGTGGACGCAATCATCTATGCCCTCGTCATCGTCTACTTTATCTTCGCTTTCATCGGACAGAATTACACCATCCCGTCATCGAGTCTGGAGAAGTCTCTGTTAGTGGGGGATTACCTCTGGGTGAGCAAGGTGGTGTACGGACCGAGGGTACCGCAGACACCCGTACACTTCCCGCTGGCTCAACACACCATGCCGGTCATCGGTACCAAGAGCTATCTCGACAAGCCTCAGCTCGACTATCATCGTCTCCCCGGCCTTCGCTCGATTGAGCGTGGCGACATCGTGGTATTCAACTTTCCGGAGGGGGATACGGTGTTGTCAAACTTTCCGACAGAGGACTACTACCTGATATGCGAGAGGCTTCAGCAGAGCGGCATCGCTGACCCGAAGTCGTTCGTACGTCTGCATCCCGAAAAGTTCGGAGAAATGCTGGTCAGACCCGTGGACAGACGCGAAAACTATGTCAAACGTACCATAGGGCTGCCGGGTGAATGGCTCGAAATACGCAATGACTCAATATATATCGACGGCAAACTGATGGAAGACCCCGAACATGTACAGTATAACTATATAATACCCGTCAATGCCCCCATCGCACGCGAAACCTGGCAGAAACTCGGTGTCCGCACCGAAGACAGCGGAACAGCCCCCGTCAATGCCGAATATACGGGCTATCAGTTCTACAACGTACCGCTGACGGCCGCCGCCAAAAAGCAGGTTGAGAAAC
>CAMWRB010000003.1 GCA_947176545.1 uncultured Porphyromonadaceae bacterium | reverse complement strand
GCTTCTTATCCTCGACAACAGTACGTTCAGGTATGGAGTCGGCGGCAGCGGCAGATAATTTGGCAGCTTCTTCGGAAGCATCTTTCTGTGCGAGATATTCCTCACGTGTGGGCACCCACAGATTCTTGCCGAATTCGCGCAGGCGTGTGTCGATGCTGTCCTGAGCGCGTTTCAGGTCGTCCGGGTCAGGGTACATCTGGTTCATCGAAAGATTGCGCAGGTTGCGCGTCTTGTATATGTCGCCCTCATACATGCCGAGGTTGAAATAGTCGTCGAGTGAATATTGCGGCAGGTTATTGTCGTCGCTCAGGAAGATATATTGCTGGGCGAGGAAAGGGCGCAACGCGTCAAACTTGACCCAGAACATCGGGAGGCGCATTTCGCCGCCGAAGTCGCCGCTCTGATTGAGCACGGGACAAATGGCCTCAACGCGCGTCTTCATCTGATTGGTGCGTCGGTCAAACTCCCATTTTTCAAGGATATAGTAGTTGAGGACCTGGCCGGTGGGAACGTCCGCCTCCTCTATGACGTAGGCCGGTTCTCCACGGCCGGAGCCGGCACGGTAGTATATGCCGAAGCGGTCGAGCATATCACCGACATTGACCTTGTACTGGTCGGTAAAGACTTCTCGACCGTCGAGGTATTCATAGGCGGGGATTTTGCCGTCCACAACCTTGCCTAAAATCAGACGGAACAGATTTTCCTGACCGTCTACCACATCCTCGGGATAATACAGCGGGGTGTTGGCATCTTTGGTGAGGTCAATCTGACGGTATATCTGTCTCATGAACTGCAGGTCGGCATCATGAGTCTCTTTGTTTTCGTAGAAGCCCTGCATACGTTCGGTGACCTGAGGTGTTCCGGCCTCGGTCTGTTTCTTCTTGTCCCTGTCCGAACGCTTGCGCACTACACTGCCACCGGACTCTACCTGAGCGAATGAGGCGAGCGCGAGGGTTGCTATTGTGACAACGGGTATAAATTTCTGATACAGCTTCATAGCAGTTATGATTAATTGAGTGCGACCTCCATAGGTGAGATGTCGCGGGTGATACCATCAGGTCCTTTGGCTTTGACGTTTGAAATAAAGAACGACTTGCCGGGCTTCATGCGCTTGAACTGTTCCTTCTGTCTGTCGGAGAAGGAGCTGCCGTTGCTCACCTCGGGGATGGCGTTGCCCATAGAGTCGAAAAATATTGTTGAGAACGAAACAACTGAGTACGTGACGTTCAGAATGTCATCGTCGATGGCGGCTCCGAGTCCGGATGCAGCCATAAGCTGTGCCTTGGAGATACGTTTGGGCGAGCCCTTGTAGTGAACGGGGTTGCCGGTCGCATCCTTAATGGCGATATAGGGGGAGGGGTCAGGGAGTTTGCGCACTCTGAACTTCATCGAGCCGACACTCTGCTGGCGTCCTTCGAGAGTGGCCGTGACTGATATTTCAGCTTCGGTGCCCACCTTGCCGGGATGTGCAATCCATGTATCGCCCGAGCGGGTTAGAGTTCCGTTGGTCATGGAGGCGTTGATGGCATTCATCGGTATGCCCGGTACGGATATTGAAATCGGGTTGTCGATACCGGCGTACAGGACATTCATCATCGTGGGTGAGATGGTGGCCATAGGCTCTATCACGGTATATGACGATGTGAACGGACGTCGGTCGAGAGTGCCGTCACCGCGCATCACCTCAAGGTAGCCGGAATATTCATGTGTTCCGGTCTGTGTCGGCACAAACTCGTAGAGTCCCTTGTCGCCCGGGAGTTTCGAGCCGTTGATATAGATTGAGGGGCGTTGTGTGGTGTCGATGGCGGCCAATACGATGTTGGCGGAATATTTGCCGCCGCGGATTATCATATTGGAGTTGGGTATGACGTATGCGTTGAGTTCATTGACACGCACATCACCGATATCCACATTGGTAATCAGTGTCGCCATAGCTTCCGACTCAGCCTGCCGTATGTCGTTCTGCAGCTTGGTGAGAAGTGTGACGGCGGCGATGGCCGGCATATTGTCAAACATCTTGTTCTCCCATGTCATCTCACCCACTGTACCCGGAGTATTAGAAACAGTGGTCGACAGTGACTGCATGACGGAGGCTCTTTTTGTGGAGTCCGTGATGAGGGCTGCCACATAGTCGCGGTATCGGTCGATGTTGAGACGTAGTGCGCGGCCGCGGTTAGTAGCCGGATTGAGCATGGTGACCGAGGCGGCTTCGAGGTCATCGAGATTGATGATTTTGCGATAGTCGCCGTTCTTGCCGTCGGCCGCTTGTGCAATCGCAGTCTTCAGAGAATCGATAGCGGCATAGATTGTGGCCGAGCGCTTGTGGAGCTCCTCACCCTTCTTATACCAGGGCCCGACTTTCTCCGGATTTTTCTCATAGAGGTCAGCCAGATATGCAAACTGGTTGTCGCTGCGGGCAGACATGCTTAGATTGGTGCGGTGCAGACTGTCCTGGACCTGGCTGAAGCCATTGAGCACGTCGCTGGAGACGTTGAGCGCGAGCATAGCCGTGAGGACGATATACATCAGGTTTATCATCCTCTGTCGCGGGGACATTCGTGCTACGTTATTACCACCTGCCATTTTATGCTAATTAGGAATTAGGAGTTATGAATTAGGAATTGGGAGTTGAGATTATGAATCAGGCATCCTGTTGTGCCGACTGCTCAAAGGGGTTGGCGGGCATGTCGGCCGGACGGGCACCTCCCATCATCGGATTGTACATATTGATGGTCATGGCTGTAATCATCTTCTCATACACGGAGTTGAGTTGCTTCATATAGCGGGCCATCTTTTCGGTCTCCTCGCAATAGTGGGCACTCTCGGCAGCTGACTTCTCGTACATATCGCGAATATCCTTGAGGCCGCGGTTTACACGGTCGATGGATTCGAGTTGTGACGAAATGCTCTTGAGCTGGATTTCGTAGATAGTGTTCAGGCCGCCGATATTGCGGTTGAGGTCTTCCATCTTGTCGACATATCCCTCCGAGCTGCGTGAGATAGAGTCGGAGTTGTCGGTGATAGCCTTATATGACGAGAGTAGGACGGAGCTTACCTCATTGAGAGAGGCAGTAGTCTCCCGGAGCTGAGTCATCTGGTCGGCAATGCCGGCGAGCTGCTGCAGATAGTCCTGTGTGGCTGTGGTAAGTTCGGCCATCTGTGAGAGTTGTTCGGAGGCCTGTGCCATACGCGAGATTGACTCCCTGAGAGAGTTGGTGTCTTCCTCCGACAGCTGAACGGCATCCGGGAGTCCCGCAGCCGAGCGAGCTTGGGCTGCTGAGACACCGCCACCGGCTCCACCTCCGGAAATATACACATTGCCGTCGGTGTCCGCACTGCCGAAGTTGCCCCCATCGACATAACCTCCGCCACCGTTGATGATGACTCCGCCGCCGTGTGAGCCGTTCATGTCCGGGCGGTCCTCCGGATTTCTGGACTCCAGCACGGGGAATACCTCTTCCCATGCGTACTCCTTGGGAGGACGGTCGAAGGCTGTGAGGATAAACATGGCAATCTCCGTACCCATACCGATACAAAGGAGGGTTGAGCCGCCCGGGAGGTGCAGAATCTTGAAGAGCGCACCCCAGATGACGATTGCCGCACCGATGGAGTATGCGAAGTTGAAGAAGCGTTGTCCCTTTTCACCGTGCAGGAAACGCTCGATGCCGTTGGCGTATTTTCTTATCTTGACCATTTCGGAATGTATATGCGTAGGTTGAGGTAATGATGGATTGTTTATTTCTTTTTCTTCTTCTGTGTACCCTTGGCAAATCCTATCTGGGAGCGGACACATCTGAAGCCGATATATGAACGTTGCTCATTCTGGTATTCCCACATACGGAGGTCGGAGCGCAGATTGTGAGCGACATCCTTCCACGAGCCGCCGCGCACTATCTTGCGCTTCATCTTGTAGGGGTCCTCTTTGGCGGCGTCATAGCGGTATTCCGGGTTGAGGTCGGAAGTGAGTTTGCCGATACTTTCGGTGTATGCTGTCGAAGTCCATTCGGAAACGTTACCGGCCATATCGTAGAGTCCGAAGTCGTTTGGTTTGAACGTTCCGACGGCTGAAGTGATGACGTGTCCGTCGCGCACGAAGTCGCCGTCCATAGGCTTGAAGTTGGCGTAGAAGCAACCGCGTTCATCCATCGGGAGAGTCTCGTCCCAGGGGTATGATGACTCCGAATTGCCGGCGCGTGCCGCGTACTCCCATTCGGCCTCGGTGGGGAGACGGAATGGCTCGATGTAGACACCCTCGCGACCGAGCGAACGGCGGAGGTAGTCGGTACGCCAGTTGGCAAAGGCGTTGGCCTGTTCCCAGCTGACTCCAACCACGGGATAGTCATTGTATCCGGCGTGTGAGAAGTACAGACGGGTATAGGGCTCGTTGTAGGCATTGTCAAAGTCGTTAATCCAGGCTGTTGTGTCGGGATAGACATTGACTATGTATGTGTTGAGGAAGTCATAGTCGCCGGTGAGAGGGCGGGATACGGTCTCGCGTATGATTTCACCCTCGTCGGTGAAGTATGCTGTATCTTTGGAGATAGTCGGCAGTTCGGTAGATACGGGCAGGTCCGTATTGTATTCGCGACGTGTCGGGTCGAGACGGTTCTTACGCTGTGCGGCCGCTGTATGATTGAAGATTTCGTAGCGGTAATTGAGCTGAGTCGGGTCGAGCTCACGACGTCCGGTGATGGGATTGGTCCGGTAGACGCTCTCGATGGCACGTTGTTCATCCTCGTTGGCATTGCGCCAGGGGATGGGCTTGTTCCAGTTGAGATAAGGTTTGATGGGGTTACCCTCCTTATCCTCCTCGATTTTGAAAGCCTCGTTGCCTCCGAAAGCGGGGTCGGCGAGACGTTCGCGGATGATGGAGTCACGCACCCAGAGGACAAACTGCTTGTACTTGGAGTTGGTGATTTCTGTTTCGTCCATCCAGAATGAGTCGATAGAGACACCGCGTGCGTTTGCCTTGACACCCCATACGGAGTCATCCTTGGCGGCTCCCATAGCGTAGGCGCCCCTGTCGACGAGCACCATGCCGTATGGTGCGGGTTCGGCAAAGGTTGAACCCCCGACGCCGGTGACTTCACCGCCGGCACCGCCGCCTCTGGTGGCTGCGCACGAGGCGAGCAGCGAGAGTGCAGATATGGTCAGTGCGCATGCCCCGAGGTGCATGGATGCAGCCGGCCGGAGAGTGTTGCGCAGATTGTCAATATGTTTCTTCATTATAGTCATAGTCGCTACATTATACGAATGGAACGGTGTTTGTTCTTGTTTTTGCCTGAGAAGTCAAGTTTGAGCTGATATCCCAGTATGAGTTCATGGCTGCCGGATGAAGCTTTGCCTATGGCCGAGAGAGGATAATCGTAGGCGTATCCGACAAAAAAGTTTTTAAATTCAGCCCCTATCATAGCGTAGACAGCTTCCTGCCAGCGATAACCGGCGCCGAATGTGATAAACTTATTGTAGGTGGCCCTCATTGTTGCCTGTGCCGTAAACTTACTGAAGTCAGTGGCTGCCAATATGGAGGGCTGCAATGAGAATAACGTATTTTTTAGCGGAATATTGCCATCGGCGGTCAAATAAAGTGAACGTTTGAGTTCGGTCTCATATTCGTGTGAGTCGGAAGCCTCGGTGCCCTGTACGTTCATCTTGACGACAGGATTGAGCAGATGGAGTCCGGCGACACCGACGGAGAAGTATTTATGCTGATAGTGTATGCCGGCTGAAAAGTCGAACGCATTGCCCGAAAGGTCCTGGGTGGGCAGGGAGGTGTCAGAACTCTGATGATAGTCATCTTCGTCGGGGATATAAATATCGGTTGCACGAAACCGGGAGTTGTAATATCCCCCCTGCAGTCCGACGGAGAAAGTGCCTTTGAAGAGCCGGAACTTGTATGAGGCCTGAACGTTGGCAAGGAGATTGGAGAAAAGACCGAGCGACTCCTGGCTGAGATTGACACCGAGACCGATACGCTTGGAACCGATTTTGAGGGGTGAGTCGGCCACGCCGAAGAATGATTTGGGCGCGTTGGTGATGCCGAGCCATTGCAACTTGGCCCCGGCGCGGATGCGTACATAATCGGTGGAGCCTGTTGCCGCCGGATTGTAAAGTGTCGGGACAGCCCAGTTCTGTGTCAGCATCATATCGCTCTGAGCTGTCGCGGAGAGCGCGCAGACAAGATATATAATCAATGCCGGCAACAGGCGTATGACACCGGAAAGACGGCGTATGCTCCTTTTCGAGATGTTTGACTGTGCGTGTGGCATAAATTATATCGGGTCGTATTATAGGCGTGTTGTAAATGAGGTTTATTCAAAGTAGAAGTTGATGACCACCATATTTGATTTGACCTTACGAAGTGATTGGGTCATTATGAACTGATGAGGATTGTCCACGAGGTCGGGGCGGTCATGCTTGAGTATGTCCGTGAGTCCGAAACAGAACTTGATTTCCGGAATGAACTTGAAGAAAGGCATATAGAAGTCGCATCCCAGTCCGACACTCAGGTAGACATCGGCAGTGTTGAATGTGAGATATTCCGAACGCTTCTTGGAGACATCAAATGTGGCCATTGTGCCGACAGTGACGTAGGGTCGAACGTTATTGAGACGGTCGCCTGAAACTTTGAGGTCGAGAGGTACGACCACGTATGCGCTTTTGACTGTCTGCTGCACTTTAGACGGGAAACCTTCGTCAGGGTTTAATGACGGATTCGGATTATTATAATCCATCATCTCAACGGTCTTCGACCCGAAGTACATGCCGGGCGTGAGACGCAGGTTCAGATATTTATGCAGTCGCAGGTCGCCGAGCACATTGACGCAGAATCCCGGGGAGAAAGCCGGAACCTCCGCGACCCATTGTTGTCCGTCGTCGGAGACGAATCCGTTGTGTGTCAGGCTGAGGTCCTGAAAGTGAGCACCTACCGAGAAGCCGAGGTGCAGCAGTTTTTGGTCGGCATACTGACGGTTCAGCTCCTTGTTGCGCGGACGTGCATCAGCCCGTCCGACACTGCATAGCGCCGGAGCGAGAAGGATGGCAGCAAGCAACATCAGCAGACTGCGTAGCCCGCGGGTCGGAGTGGTAGTATCAGGATGTCGAAAAATCATACTGCGTCAGCTGAAAAAGTTAACATTGATATATTAACGCCCGTGACGCCACATTATTATAATTTTTTGTCAGTGCGCTGTTGCTTTTTTTTGAAGAATGCTCTCTTACGCTGCTGTATGTTACTCCGGAGACATTCGCTGTACAGCCACGGTTCGGCACCGTGATAGTCGCCGACATTAAGTATATCGAGGATATTGGGGAGGTAGCTGCCATCAAACCCTTCCACTACCAGCACCTTTGCGTCGGGATTGAGCGTGACCGTGATAGTGTCATTGAGTATGGCCGGCTTGTCATCGATGCGCCAGTTGACCGGATTGATGGCCATGACGTTCGGGGCTGCTACGACAGGTTTTACATATTTGATATCAGAGACGGAGTTGTAACAGACGACCACTCCGGTATCAGCAGAGTCCCCGGCTGCGGTGATATAGGGGTGGGAGGCGACATCTTCGGGTGTGACTTTGTAGCCCATGACATAGGCGGCTATCATACGCCGGCGAGTTTCGGGGTCAAGGATTTTGAGGAGTTCGACCACAGACTTCCCTCCCTGACTGAATCCGGCGAGGATGAAAGGGCGTCCGGCGTTATGATGAGTAAGATAATGGTCAAAAGCATTTCTGACATCTACAAAGGCGACGTCGTGATAGCGTCGGTTGATGGTGTCTTCATTGAGAGTGGCCCAGCTGTCGAGAGTGATATGGCGGTAAAAAGGAGAGTAGAAATTATTTCCGTCAGCCATATATTCAGCCACCCCGTCCATCTCGATTTTCATATCTGCCCGATGGGTGGGATTTGACGGGTCGGCGTAATGGCACACCACATTATCCGCAGTATACCAATCATATTCCCATGTCGACGGTATATAGAATACATCAGCTGAGGGTAGATTATCCGTATCGCCGTTGGCTATGTCGGAATTGCGGAGATTGATGTCGCATGAACTGTTCGGAGTGGAACCGTTAAGGTAAGTGACCCACATCAGATTATCGGAATAATCAGGTGTCGGCGGAACATAAACCGTCTCACCGTGAGCCGGCTGTGCCGGACCGTGACAAGCCGTCAGACTCAGCGCGCCCAGCGTCACAACGAGTAAGGAAATTATGTGTTGTTTCAGTAATTGCATGAGATATACTACAATGTATTGTGTAATATTCAAATTCGATTTTATGCAAATTTGCAGTAGCACTGCAAATTTGCATAAAATCTTCGAAAAGCCCAAATTTCCGAGCATATACAGGATGTTTATAAAATTTGATTTATATTAAGGAATTTATTTTATTCATATAGAGGGTATAGATAGTATATGTATTGTTTAGATTCCAGCATACAGGTTGTGCCACAGCCTCAAATCTTATTCGCTTCTTATTCTTTTCAAAATAATTTATTAACTTTACACATTTCAAATCCGGAATTATATAGGAAGTGAGAGTGCGGTTCATGAAATTTAGGGGTCGAATTCATAATCAAACTACAGAATATTGAGTGCCGGTACACGTTGCTATGGATAGGAATCTTGATATACAGATAGTGGAGACTCTGAAGTCTTATCTTGCTTCAGGTGTGGAGGAACAGGTGGATTACCGGAAGTTCTACCTCTACTCTATAGTGACACATTCTACTGCCATCGAGGGTTCAACAGTTACCGAGGTAGAGAATCAACTTCTTTTTGACGAGGGTGTTGTCGCTAAGGGGCGTTCCTTGACAGAGCAGATGATAAATGTCGATTTGAAAGATGCTTATATATATGCGTTCAGTATATCGTCAGAAGATTTAAAATATACACCTGAGCTATTAATGCAGTTGGCGGCACTGGTGATGCGTAGGACCGGAAGCGCATATTCTACTATTGGCGGTCAATTCGATTCATCAAAGGGGGAATACCGCCTATGCAATGTCAGTGCCGGTATTGGTGGAAGAAGTTATCTCGCCTACAATAAGGTGTCTCGAGCCGTGGATGATTTCTGCACATGGCTTAACGAACAGATTACTGTAATAGACAGAACCGATATAGCTTCATGTTATCGACTGAGCTTTGAGGCTCACTTCCGACTCGTAACTATTCATCCCTGGGTTGATGGTAACGGACGCACAACTCGACTGGTAATGAATATGCTTCAACGTCAGTTGGGACTTGTTCCTTCCATTGTCCTAAGAGAAGATAAGGGTGAATATATACAGTCACTGGTTGACAGCCGGGAGAATGATGATTCTACTATAGTTCAGGATATGATGTTTCGACACCACATTGCCAATCTCCACCATCGAACTATGGAGTATCTTACATAACGGTATCGGTTATATAAGAGCTTGATGGGGAAATTTTGGGGGTAAGTGTGTCGGATTGAAAAAAAAGTATTATCTTCGGTGTTGATGAGAGAGGATAATAGAAATATCGAAGATAACGGGTTTGTTGCTTCAGCTTCACGTATGGAGTGGGGCCGGCTGATAAACGATAAGCGACTGGGTATGGAGGAGTATCATGACCCGCGCAATCATACGCGCAGTGACTTTCAGCGTGACTATGACAGACTGATATTCTCATCTCCTTTCCGCCGTCTTCAGAATAAGACTCAGGTGTTTCCGTTGCCGGGTAGCATCTTTGTACACAACAGATTGACTCACAGTCTGGAGGTGTCGTCGGTCGGCAGGTCGATGGCGCGTGAGGCTGCCAACATGCTGCGCGAGAGAATCGTCGATAAGGATGAGCGTAAGAAGCTGTATGATATAGGTGATATAGTTGCGACCGCGTGTCTGTGTCATGACCTGGGCAATCCTCCGTTCGGTCATAGCGGTGAGAAGACAATCTCGACATTCTTCACAGAGGGCGAGGGTCAGCATGTGCGCCAATATCTCACTGAACGGCAGTGGAGTGATATAGCCAATTTCGAGGGGAATGCCAACTCTTTCCGGTTATTGACCCATCAATTCGAAGGCCGTCGTGCGGGAGGATTTGCGATGACATACAGTGCGCTGGCATCGGTGGTGAAATATCCTTACAGTTCGTTTCATGCCGGCAGTAAAGGTAAATTCGGTTTTTTCGAGAGCGAGGAATCAATCTATCGACGTATAGCGGTCGAGTTGGGCATCCCGGAGAAATCTCCCGGTATTTTCGCACGCCATCCGTTGGTGTATCTGATGGAGGCAGCCGATGATATATGTTACCAGATAATGGATATTGAGGATGCTCATCGTCTGCGTATACTATCCACCGAGGAGGTTAAGGGTCTGCTCAAACAATTCTTTGAGCCGTCTGAACAGGCGCGAATGGAGCGAACGATGTCACGGTTGCATGACCCGAATGAGCAGATAGGCTATCTGCGTTCGAATGTCATCGGTGCGATGGTAAGCGATTGCGCACGAGTGTTTGCTGACAATGAGGAGAGAATATTACACGGGGAGTTTGAAGGCTCACTGACGGAGCATCAGTCGGAGTTGCTTAGTGAGGCATATGGCGCATGCTCGCGCACGGCGTGGTCCAAGATATACAATGCAACCGAGGTTGTAGATATAGAGATAGCCGGCAATCGTATCCTGACCTATCTGTTGAGTACGCTGTTGGAGGCGGTGTTGTATCCGGAACGGAATATCTCGCGTCTGTTGCTCGAAAAAGTGCCTGCCCAATATGCCATGCGTTCGCCCGATATGTACACACGTCTCCAAGGTATGCTGGACCATGTGTCGGGTATGACGGACGTGTATGCTCTCAATCTGTACAGGCAGTTGCGCGGCCTGAGCCTGCCGGCAGTGTAGGATTAGGTCATAGGTCATAGTTATTAGTGACTAAATTAAGTGTTAGGTATGCAATATAGATTAAATATATTAAGTAGTGTGAAGGATGGGGCGGATGTGTGGAGAGGTTTCCGCCGTATTGGGTTGATTGTGTTGTTGGCCATGATTTCAGGCTTTGCCGGAGTCAGTGCCAAAGAGGTGTATTATCCGGAACGTCCCAATCTGACGGATGCTAACAACTATATCTCCGATACCAATCATTATCTTCCGCCGGCAGCCACGGGGGAGATAAATGCGCAGATAGCGGAGTTGCGCCGTAAGACCACATGCGAGATGGCTATATGTATCATCAAAAGTCTGGACGGCGAGTCGATTGAAGATTATTCTTACAATCTGTTCAAACGCTGGGGTATAGGCAAGTCGGACAAGAATAACGGTGTACTGATAGTAATGGCCTACGATGACCATCGTGTGCGTATTGAGGTCGGAAGCGGTGCGGAGGGTGTTCTGACGGATGTGGCGTGCGCCAACATTATCCGCAATGATATCCGGCCGGCGATGGTTGCCGGTGATAATATCGCCCAGGCTCTGTCGGCGGCAACTTCCACTATTTATGCCGCGATGACCAATCCGGAGGTGGCTGACGAACTGCGCTCGAATGAGGGTGAGACCGTGAGCGGGATGTTTAAAGCGTTGGACAAGCGTGTGATATGGCAGTTTGTCCAATTGGTGGCGTTTGTGGTATTCCTGATTACACTGACACTCTTTATAATGGATGTGGTTGAGAACCGTAAAAAGGATAAACATCACAGAGCGTTACAATGGCGCAATCATCTCGTGACCTTCTGGTGGAGTGTGCTCTTCTCAATGGGCTTTACACTGCCGATAGCATTGGTTGCCACATGGCTGTACAAGCGCACCCGTAACCGGCCGGAGACATGTCCGACATGTGGGGGCAAGATGCACAAACTCTCGGAGGAGCATGACAACGCATTGCTGTCATTGTCACAGGATTTCGAGGAACAACTCGGTACGGTAGACTATGATGTGTGGGTATGTGACGAATGCGGCACCATCGAACGTTTCCCGTATGTGGAGAAGCAGACCAAGTATACCCAATGTCCGGTGTGCGGTACGGTAGCTATGAAGATGACTTGCGACAAAATCCTGCGTCGTCCGACAACGCGCACTGTCGGTGAGGGTGTCCGGACGTATGAATGCCTCTTCTGTCATCATCGTGAGGAACATCCGTATGAGATACCCAAGGAGACTGATTCGAGTGCATTGGCAGCCGGTGCTGTCGCCGGCTCGATATTGGGGAGTCGAGGTCATGGCGGTGGCGGAGGCTTCGGCGGCGGCAGTTTCGGCGGAGGTATCTCCAGTGGCGGAGGTGCGTCGGGAGGATGGTAAGTGTTGATTTCTAAAAAAATAGAGAGTGCGAATATTGTAAAGCCGGCTCACCGATAAAACGCTTACAGATAAAATAATTATCTGCGTGCACACAACAAGACGGGGTGTGAGGCCGTTATTTTTAAATCAATTGACAAGGCATTACCGACGGTGACATTGACAATGACAATGACAATGGAAAACCGTGACCGGTAATGAATGATATAACAAATGAATATGAAGCAGAAAATAGTTGAAGGAGTATGTGTGTCAGCGGCTATGCTGATGATGCTGGGTGCGGGCAGCTGTAATAATGAAAATCATCTGGATGTACAGTATGAGAAATATAAATTCGAGACAATAGCCGAGGTTAATGCGGACAGCGTCCCGAATGCGGATGACAACACCCGTTACTGGCAATGTGAGGCGTCGGGTCTCCTGCCGGTCAAAATAGGTGAATATAACATTACGGCCCTGCGCGACACGTTGATGTCGATGGCTTCCGTCAGATATGCAGACGGCAAAATCGGTCCTAAATTGCCTTCGATGTTCAAGCAGGAGACACTCGCGATGTCTGACAGTATAGATGCCCGTTCGGAGGCGTCCAATGTTTTGTCTATCGTACTGATGTCACCGGAGGTAATGGTATGGCGCAGCTCAAACTATACCTATCCGGCCGGAGCAGCTCACGGCATGTACAGCCATAAATATCTCAACTATTGTCTGGCTGACGGTAAGGTCATCACACTCAGTGACCTTTTTGTGCCGGGTTCTGAGGAGCTGCTGACATCGATGATACGCGATGTGCTCGCTACCCGTGATGACCTGATGGAGGATGTCAGTGATGTGAATTTATCGGACAACTTCCGGGTGACAACAGACGGTGTGGTTTTTATCTATCCTCTCTATTCAATAGCTCCCTATTCGTCGGGTGAGATAGAGGTGCCGCTCGATGCCATGTCATTGTCACCGATTCTGACCGAACACGCCGCACGTCATCTTTTCGATATCGAGGATTGACGTTCTGAATTGTTCAATATCGTGCGGGTGAGGGTATCCGGTGCAGTCTTACGGTCGATGTTTGTCCGGGGAACAATAGTGTGATAATGTCATCTTCAAGTCGCTGAGCCTTAAGTCCTGCGTTCATCTGTGTGCCGTATGCGTCATACCACACCAAATCGTAAGTCGCCGGCAAACCGGTGTCGTGCAGTTCACCCTTCAGCATTAATGGTTGCCAACTGCCGGCATTGACTTTGGCTCCACTCAGGTAGAGGATATCATATCCGTCCGCACGTCTGACGACAGCGAGACGATAATCACCGCCGGTACGCAACAGTCCGTCATCGAGATTGTAGTCGAAGATTTGCCAGTATCCCTCCGTTAAGTCACGCTGACGGCTCAGATAGTCGTCAAGTGCTATTACGTCGGGGAAAGTATCGTGTGAGATGTTGTATTCCGGAACATCATCGCGTCTCAGAGTGATGTCGCTGACTTCAACAGCAGCGCCGGGCATCAGTATGAATCCGATTGAATCAATTGCGTTCTCACCTATATTTTCCGACACTACCGTGATATCCGTCCGTTTGCCGGCTGTGAGAGTCAGCAATCCGTTCCTGACGGTGAGGCGATACCGGTTGTCGCCCTCGGCACAGTTATATCCCTCCCTGATAGGAGGAAGCGATTTAATCCCGGATTTAATCCCGGTCGCAACCGAGTCTCCGGGCGAACAGATGAGTCGGGGTGCCAGTGAAATGCCCGGATTATAACTGTCCTGCTCTTCGAGAGTGAGAAGAATGGTGTACACATTACGGTCTGAAGAGAATAATCTGACTCCCCATCCCGGGAGTCGGATTTTTTGTGTTGTCCCATCGGAGTCCGTGGCTGCATATCGCTTCATAGGGTGAGCATGACGGTTGGCGGCTGTAAATCTGAAATCGAGTGGAGTCGAAGTGCCACCGGTATAAACAGAAAAAACTGCCGGGGCAGCTTTGTCGTTAGTCAGGGTAATGGTTTTGACACCGATTGTGTCACAGAATGGCGCGAATCCGCGCTTCTGATTCCAGTGACGTATTTCAGCCGCGGAGGCTTGCGGAGTGGTCAGACCCATGATGCCCGTAAATATGCCGACCAGTGCGAAGGCCAGGATGACGATGCCGATACCTACGTTAATCTTCTTCATTGTTCTGAATGAGAAGCGTTTGCGTATCTTGTCGATAACGAATGTCACGCCATACCACCATCCGAGGGCACCGGCCAGCAGAAATATGAATCCGATGATGTAGTGATAGAACTTCATTTCGGGCATCAGGAAATTGAATCTTGCGAAGAGTCCGATAATGAGCAGCAAAATCAGCGGATTGGAGAATGTGAACAGAAATCCGCCGAGTATATTCCTGCGTGCCGAAATATCCTGCGGAACGGGTCGCCGTAACGATGAGGAGGGGCTTTTGCGGAACAGGTATATGCTGAAGCCAATCAGAACGACGCTGCCGAGCAGTTGTATGACATTCTGATTGCGTTCGATAAAAGTTTCTATAAATGAGAGTCCGAAGCCGGTCAGCAACGAGTAGAAGAGGTCTGACAGAGCGGCGCCGATGCCGGTAAAGAGTCCGGCTTTGCGTCCCTTTTCGAGAGTGCGCTGTATACAGAGTATGCCTACGGGCCCCATCGGTGCCGAAATAAGCACTCCGATGGCCACTCCTCGCCAAGCCATGTATATGATACTCTCGATTAAGCTCATATTGTCTGTGTATAGTCTGTATGCAGGTCTTACCGCATGTCGGTGATATAGTAGCCTCCGTAGCCGGCCGGACGGCAGGTGTATCGTTGCAGTCCGTATTTACGCTCTCCGGTCAGTGCCGGGCCGGCAGTCGGCGCTCCGCCACCGGTGAGAACATTGTAGTGTGAGTCGCACACCGGGCAGACTGCCTCGATGTCCTGATTTATTGCCACACGGACAGTCCGCTGCCGTTCAACAGGGCATGCCAAGTCGTATGCGAGCGGAGTCATCGTATCGAGCGTGAACGGGTCCATGCCCATGATGAGCAGGACACCGCCGAAGCCTGTCGCGGATGTCGTCTTGTAAGGAAATCCGGATGGAAGTCTCTCGGAGCCGGCCATGAATACGAAATAGTTGTAGTCGCCCATGCCGGCCACACCGTATGTGCTCCATGTTCCCCGGTCAGCGAGGTCGATGGATACAGGCATTGCCGGTATTCGGTTTTCGACAACCGTATCGCACGCACACCCTATCACCATCCAGAGTATGATGACATACAATGCGGCCGGGTGTAGTGTTACGCTCCGATATTTGAACAGTGTGTGAGTCACTCCTTATTGCCGGCGACGGCCGGAAGTAATTGTGCGAATTGCGTCACGAGATTGTTGAGCGGACCTGCCACCATCGGCTTCAGCATAGCCGGGATTGCGATATCGACATTGACCGTTCCGTTGGAACGCGCGTCGTCTACCGGGTTGATTTCGAGCGAGAGCGACAGGTCTACGGGAGTGCCTACACCTACAAGCTTGATAAGACTCGGGCTGATTTTTTCAGCCATCTGCAGCTTGATTTCCCCTACCGGTCCGGCAGGAAACGTGATGGAGTCGGCTTCGATACGCACCGCGTTAAACATATCCCGCTGGTCTGCAGGAATCTTGTCTTCCGGCACCTTAGCCATAAGTTCCTTAAGATTGTTGAGGTCGGAGAGCCTGTCGAACACCACCTGTGCCGGAGCATTGATGTCGGCAGTCGGTGATTTGAAATTAGCCATGAGAATGATATAGTTATATAAGAACGTTTATTTAGTCAATCCTTATCCGTGCATGGTGGTGAGGAGTGCGGATTACAGCGACTCGGGCGACCAGGCACCCGGGTCCTTGCGCCAGTCCTGAAGCGCTTCGAGGTCGGCCGGATTGATATAATTGATGTCGGAGGCGACCTGGAGCATTTCCGTATAAGTCAGCAACGACAGCAACGGTATGTTGGCATCGTTGAAACGCTTTATCGCCTCGGGAAATTCAAAGTTGAAGACTGTGCAGAGTCCGAGAGGTTCGCACCCGGCGTTGGCAATCGCATCGACACACTTGATAGCTGCGGCGCCGGTCGAAATGAGTTCGTCGATGACAACTACTTTCCATCCTATCTTGAGATTGCCCTCAATAAGGTTTTCGAGTCCGTGGTCCTTGGGACGGTTGCGGACGTAAGCGTATGGGAGAGATAGCGCGTCAGCTACAATTGCTCCGATGGCGATAGCTCCGGTAGCGACACCGGCTATGGCATTGACATCGGGGAAGTGTTCGATGACAAGCTTGGCGAGCTCTATCTTCAGAAAGTTGCGCACATCAGGGTAAGAGAGTGTCTTCCTGATATCGGTATATATGGGTGAAGTCCAGCCCGAACCCCACACGAATGGAGCTTCCGGCTGCAGCTTGATAGCGGAGATATGGAGGAGCTTTTCCGCCAAAAGTTTATGGTGTTCTTTCATAATAAGGAGGGTTAAAATATAGAAAATTCGGCCGTGGCCTATTTCCGATTATGCAAATATAATACGAAAAATTGTAATACGGAAATTTTTTTAATTCCACTCAGATTGTTGAGGCGAGGGTCAGGATTGAGATTTTCAGTGTCGGATTGGCGTTGAGCAGCGTTGTGGCAGCCTCTATCATCGTAGCGCCGGTGGTGCATACGTCATCGACTATGAGCAGGTGGAGGCCGTTCAGCCGCTCGAAATGCCTGACGGCGAAGGTGCCGTTGATGTTGTCGCGCCTCTGCTGCAGGGTCATAGCAGTCTGCGACCGGTGACGTCTTATGGCTATGAGATTGTCCGTTACCGGCAAACCGGTATGTTCCGCTATCCCCCGGGCAAGATATTCGGTCTGATTGTAACCGCGCTGCAATCTTCTGCTCCAGTGTTGCGGGATTGGTATGATGGCATCGATGCCGTTGAAAAATCCGGTCATATCGAGTTCCTCGGCCATAAGGAGAGCCAGACGGCGTGCCAACCGGGGAAACTTGTGATATTTAAAGTCATGTACCAGTCGCGCGGTGACATCTCCGTGGGAGTATATGAGCCATGAGGCAGCCCGTTCAAAAGGGAATATACCCGCAAACCTCTCGACCATAGGTGAGTCCTCGCCACGCAAGTGATAGAATGTGCGCGGAAGCCGGGAGATACAGTTCATACATAAGCGGTTCTCACCCGTGACGAGGTACGTACCGCAGCCATGACAGACGGGAGGGATGATAATATCCAGCAGGGACATTGCAGAACTACATATTATCCTCCCTCAGGGTGGATATGATTGAAGTGATGGCCGATGACTCAAAACCGCGACTCATCATCGAGCGGTAGAATTTCTGACGTTGCCGGTAGTCGCTGAGGTCAAGACCGCGTGCTTTTGCCACGGCGACCCGTGTGAGTGACTCCAGATATTCATCTTCATCTATATCGTCGAGTGCCTCACGTATACAGGCCTCGGGTATTCGTTTGGCGATGAGCGCGACGCGGATTTTATTACGTCCCCAGCCGGAAAAACGTACCTTGTCGTTGGCAAATGCCCGTGCATAACGTGAGTCGCTGAGGAATTTGTCCCGTTTCAGCGCTTCGATGATTTCGGCTGCCTCCCGATATGTGATTCCGGCACGTTTCAACTTGACCATAATGTCATACTCGCACTGTTCGGAGCGGGCACAGAGGTCGGCCATACGTAGTTTGAGTTGCTTGACATCCATAAGTAGCCGGTTATAATTATTTTATATTATATGTTCATTATGTGGATGAAGTTTTCAAAAGTAATACTCCAAATTAAAAGCAATCCGGGAATAATCTAATTTTCAACATCTGCTTAGTGTGAAATAATTTGTTGCCTTATCGTTGATGCGCCGTGACAAATCGCGGGCGGTGAGAGATGTCCTCACTCACGGTGATATCGGTGAAACCTTTGTCGGCAAGCATGGCGACTATATCCTCAGCATAGCGTGGATTAATCTCGAAATAGAGTTGTCCTCCCTCGGAAAGCGTCCGTCGGGCGATGTCGGCTATCGGGGTGTAGTACCGCAACGGGTCATCGTCGGGTACGAAAAGAGCTGTATGCGGCTCATAATCCAGCACATTGCTATCCATGTCGGCAGCCTCGCCGCGGGCGATGTACGGAGGATTGCTGACTATTATGTCAAAACTGTCGGCCGGCTGACCCTCTTTCGCAATAGCGAGTATATCAGCCTGAATAAAGGTTATGCCGGTCTTCAGGCGTCGTGCATTCTCACGAGCCACATCAAGTGCCTCCGGCGATATGTCTATAGCCGTGACCCGTGCAAACGGGAGATGACGTGCCAGAGCGATGGCGATGCAGCCGGAGCCTGTGCCGACGTCGAGAACGCGCAGGTCTTTGCGCTCGCGGTTATTGCCGACGATTATATCCACCAGTTCCTCAGTCTCAGGTCGTGGTATAAGCACCGAAGGATTGACAGTGAAGTCCATACCGTAGAAGCGTGCCTGTCCGAGGATATATTGCAGCGGTTCGTGCCGGTCGAGCCTGTAGAGGATATTTTCGAGACGGCTCAGAAAAATATCGGATAGTATAGTGTTGGCATGGATTAACATGTCAGTGACGCTCCATCCTTTGAGTGCGGCAAAAATCAGGCGTGTCATGGCCTCGGCCTCATTGCCTCCGTAAACGGGAGTCAGACGTTGCCTGAGCAGTCTGCGCACCCGGTCGACGCTCCTGTCATCAGGGGGCAGGTGCAGCAATGAGTCTCCGGTTCCGGCAGTATCAGTCGCGTTTGTCATGATTACCTTCGTAAAAATTGATATATGCCCGATTGACCAGACGTGTTCCTCCAGGGGTGGGATAATCTCCGGAGAAATACCAGTCGCCGGGATGGTCGGGAACGGCGCGGTGCAATCCGTCGAGTGACTGGTATATGATGTCCACCTCCGCCTTTACATGGTCGGGCGTGAGCATTTGAGCTATCTTGTCGGATATCTGTCGGTCGGTAAAGGGTTCGTAGATAGCTTTGACACAATTGCGCAATTCGTAGTCGGGCAATCCCTCCTGAGCTTTACACTCTCTGTAGACCTGTTCAAGTATATACTCGCGGTGGGTCTCATGAAGTAGTGCGACAGCCGCGCGGAATGCTATGAACTCGCTGAGGCGCGACATGTCGATGCCGTAATAGTCGGGATAACGCACCTGCGGGGCTGACGAAACCACGACAATTTTGCGGGGATGCAGGCGGTCGATGATGCTGAGGATGGATTGTCGCAGTGTTGTGCCGCGAACTATGCTGTCATCTATGACTACGACATTATCCTTGTCATTTTCAACAAGTCCGTAGGTCACATCATAAACGTGGGCGGCAAGTTCGTTGCGGCTTTCACCCTCGGCGATAAAGGTGCGCAATTTTATATCCTTGATAGCCAGCTTGTCAATACGCAATCGGGTATTCATTACCTCGTGGAGAGTCTCGCGGGTCAGCTTTCCCTGCTCCTGCAGCTGCAGTATGCGTCTCTCCCTGATGTCATTGTTGTGTTTCTCAAGCTCCTCGCACATACCGACGAAGGCTACTTCGGCGGTGTTGGGTATGAATGAGAACACGGTGTGGTCCGTATCGTAGTCGATTGAGCGGAGCACATCGGGAACAATATTACGTCCGAGTGCCTTACGTTCACGGTATATCTCTGCATCCGAACCTCGTGAGAAGTATATGCGCTCGAATGAACAGCGGGCGTTGTCCCCCTGTCCCAGTATGTCGGCAATATCGATTTTTCCGTTTTTTGTGATAATGACAGCCGAGCCGGGGTTCAGTTCCCTTACATCGGCCCGCGGCACATTCATCACAGTCTGAATAACGGGTCGTTCGGAGGCTATGACCGCCACCTCGTCATCTATGTAATAGAAGGCGGGTCTTATGCCGTGCCGGTCACGGAGAACGAACATATCGCCCGACCCGTCGACGCCGCATATGACAAAGCCACCGTCCCATGCGGGTGCGGTTTCGCGGAGAACGCGCTTCATGTCTATCTCGTCCTCGACGCGCCGGGAGAGTTCGGGGTCGCGCAACGCATCGCGGTAACGGCGGTAGATACGATGGTTTTCGCGGTCCAGGGCAAATCCGAGCTGTTCGAGCAGGACGACCGTGTCACTGTATATTCGGGGGTGTTGTCCGGAATTGACTATTTCCGCAAATATACGGTCCACATTTGTCATGTTGAAGTTGCCGCAGAGCAGCAGGTTGCGCGACTTCCAGTTGTTGCGTCTCAGAAACGGGTGGACATAGCTGAGTCCGGAGCGGCCGGTGGTGGAATATCTGAGA
>CAMWRB010000002.1 GCA_947176545.1 uncultured Porphyromonadaceae bacterium | reverse complement strand
ACCTTGATACGCTCCCTACCATCGAAAACTCATTACCGAACTTCGGTTCTGCCGCACACCGCGGTCGGCACTCCGGCAAAGGTGATATTTCGACACTTACACTCATACGATTATTTCGGTTTTTAACTAAATACTTTTAACTTACATGAATTACTTAAAAAAATTGGCCGCAGGTCTGCTCACGCTCACAGCTCTGAGCGGCAGCTTCGCCTCCGCCAATGCAGCCACTTTCATCGGTGACCGCACTGACTTTCGCGATGAGACCATCTACTTCGCGATGACCACCCGTTTCTACGACGGCGACCACTCCAACAACACTTATTGTTGGGATGGCGTACTCAATCAGAACGACCCCGAATGGCGCGGTGACTTCAAAGGCCTTATCGAGAAACTCGATTACATCAAGGCTCTCGGTTTCACAGCCATCTGGATTACTCCCGTAGTTGAAAATGCGTCCGGACTCGACTATCACGGCTACCATGCTTTCGATTTCAAGAAGGTAGACCCGCGCTATGAGAGCGAAGATGTAAAATTCCAGACTCTTATCGACGCTGTTCACGCCAAGGGAATGAAGCTCATTCTCGACATCGTGCTCCAGCACACCGGCAATTTCGGTGAGGAGACACTCTGCCCGATGTTCGTCAAGGATTATACCAAGAACATGAGCAACATTGACAAGTCAATGAAGTTGCACCCCAACTCCAAACTCCCCGCCAACTACTACAGCCTCGAACCGGGCGAACAGTACAGCCACCGTCTCGGCCTGATGAAGAACACCCGCGGACAAAACCAGGATACGCACAACTACTGGCACCACTACGCTCACTTCAACTGGGACGACCCCTCACGTTGGTGGGGACAGATAGCCGGCGACTGCGTAGACCTCAATACCGAAAACCCCGCTACATCCAATTATATCGTAGACTGCTACTCCAAGTTTATCAAGATGGGTGTGGACGGATTCCGTATCGACACATCAGGCCATATCGCACGTCTGACATTCAACAAGGCTTTCATTCCGCAGCTCCACGAGGCTGCCAAGTCAGCTGAGGCTATCGCCAAGCGCGGCAACACTCCCTTCTATATGTTCGGCGAGGTCTGCGCTCGTGCCGAGGAGGTAATCTACCGTGACGGCAACTACAACTGCTCACCCTGCTTCTACACTTGGAAAGAGGATAAGGATTATCCCTGGGATTACAGCGAGTCTTCATGGGACAACTACGTTGTCATGGAAGGCTCGACCGGTGACCATGTCAATGCCAAATCCGTGCTCCAGCAGGCTGACGATTATCTGGGCAAAGGTAAAATCAAGCACAGCAACAACGCTTGGCTCCAGGGCAACAATTACCATACACCCGACTATTCTCAGCACTCGGGATTCAACGTCATCGACTTCCCGATGCACTGGCGTTTCCACCACGCCGAGAATGCATTCGGCGTTCGCTCGCAGGATGACTACTATAACGATGCGACATGGAACGTCGTATATGTAGACGGCCATGACTACGGTCCCAACAACTGGGATACGAAGAGCTTCGGCGGCTCACTCAACGAATGGGCCGAAAACCTCTCGCTCATGTTCACATGGCGCGGTATCCCCTGTATCTGGCAGGGCACGGAGACCTATTTCCGTAAAGGCTCAATCATCGACAAGGGTGCTCTCGAACCCCTTAAGAATACCGCCCGCGCATACTACGGCGGCTACCTGACCGGCTCGGTCAAGACTTCTGACTTCGGTGTATACACGGATGCCACCGGCAACCTCGCCGCCTCTCTCTCACATCCTCTGGCTCTCCACCTGCAGCGCCTCAACAAGATTCGCGCTGCTGTCCCGGCTCTTCGCAAAGGCCAGTATTCCACCGACGGTTGCTCCGGCAAGATGGCGTTCAAACGCCGTTATACCGACAGCAAGGTAGACTCATACGTCCTTGTCACAGTCTCCGGAGACGCCACATTCACCGGCGTACTCAACGGTAAATATGTTGATGCCGTCACAGGCGACGTGCAGAATGTCACCAACGGCACCCTCACAGCCAAGTGCTCCGGTCAGGGCAACCTCCGTGTATACGTACTCAACGGTCCCGGCAAGATTGGCAATGACGGTCAGTTCATATATACATCATCATCCGTCAAGGCTCCCCAGCTCTCATACGATGGAAATCAGGAGGCCGGCGACACTCAGACCGTGCGTGACACCGAACCATACGACCCCTCTCAGACTCCGAGAGTATCATTCTCTCCCGACGGTGGCTCGTTCACTACAGAGACACTTACCGTCACCGCTTCACTCATAGACGCTCAGAAAGGCTCATACAAGGTGGGCAACGGCTCTGCCGTCACACTCAACGCCGGTGAGACAAAGACATTCACTATCGGTTCAAATATGGCTATCGGTGAGTCCATCAATGTCACATGGACAGCTGACACATACAGCGGCACCGTGACATACAGAAAGGCTGACCCCAACGCGGCCATCACCATCAACGTCACAGGCATGAACGGTGCGAACATCTCCGGAGCAAATATGTATGCATGGAATGATGCCAAAACCCTTACAGCGGCCTGGCCGGGCAACAAGCTCAACAAGACCAAGGAGATAGACGGCAGAACATTCTACTACGAGACATTCGATGCCGAAACCGTCAATGTCATCTTCAACAATGGCAACGCTCAGACAGATGACATCATCGGTATCACCGCCGACGCTTACTTCGAGTATGACGGTGGCAGCAACTTCAAGAAGATTGATGTAAACGAGGGTCCGAAAGCTCCGGTTATCCGTGCAAATCCCGCTTCCGGCACTACCTTCAGCTCACCCATCGACGTCACCCTCTCAGTAACGCCCGCCACGGACATTTACTATACTCTCGACGGCAAGGAGGCTTCAGCTTCAAGCACCAAGTACACGGCACCGATACATCTGACCAAAACAACCACCATCAACGTCTACGCACGCAATGCTGTCGGCGAAACTCGAAGCAAGTTTGTCTACACATACACCGACGTACCCGTAGTCGACGACACCAATTATTACGCATTCTTCGACAATACGAACAGCAACTGGCCGACGGTATACGCCTACTGCTGGGATGACAAGCATACCGAGGGTAACTCCTTCTCAGGCGCTTGGCCCGGCAAGCAGCTCACCGAGCGTCAGCAATATCAGGGCAAGAATCTCTTTGTCTTCTTATTCACAAGCGAAGAACCCCTTGCCAACGGCAAGATTATCTTCAACAACGGCAGCGGTGGCAACGGCAATCAGACCGGTGACTTCGAGTTCAAACACAACGGTATCTATACCGTCAATGGTCTCGACTCGGAGTTTGCCACCTCCGCGACACCCATCCTGACAGCAACTCAGCAGGTAAGTGTCATCAACGGTGCTCTGGTCATCATCTCCGACGTTGAAACCAATGTAGCCATCTACGGTATCGACGGCACAATGCAGATACGCCATATCACCGAAGGTGTCAATATCATCGACGACCTCAATAAAGGCCTCTACATCGTCAATGGCACCAAAGTAATAATCTAATCCGTCACGACCGCTCTGACGCCGTCAGAGCCCGAATAAACAGCCGAGAGGGTGTGTCCGCAATCCGGACACACCCTCTCCTCTTTCTATCCCGGCAGCCAAACCAGCTGCGATAGCGATAATAGCTGAAGTAGCTATAACAGCTATAACAGCTAAAATAGCTGAGATAGCTATCCCGGCTGTCATATCTTAACAAAAAGCCGGGCCGCGCCCCGTAAGGGGGCACAGCCCGGAGAACCATGAGCGACTAAAAATATTAGCCGTTTACTTTTTTCATGTAAGCAATCAGGTCGAGAACCTTATTGGAGTAGCCAATCTCGTTGTCATACCATGAAATCACCTTGACGAACTTGTCAGTCAAGTATACACCGGCATTGGCGTCGAAGATTGAAGTGTGGGGGTCGCCGAGGAAGTCGGAAGATACGACTGCATCCTCAGTGTAAGCGAGCACACCCTTCAGTTCGCCCTCTGCAGCCTCCTTCATGGCAGCGCAGATAGCCTCCTTGGTAGCGGGCTTCTCGAGATTGACAGTCAGGTCGACTACAGAAACGTCGAGAGTCGGCACACGCATTGAGATACCGGTCAGCTTGCCGTTGAGCTCGGGAATCACCTTACCTACAGCCTTGGCTGCACCTGTTGATGAGGGGATGATGTTGGCTGAGGCAGCACGACCACCGCGCCAGTCCTTCATTGAGGGACCGTCTACAGTCTTCTGAGTAGCTGTTGTTGAGTGAACGGTTGTCATAAGACCCTCGATGATACCGAACTTGTCGTTGAGAACCTTGGCGATAGGAGCCAGACAGTTGGTTGTACATGATGCGTTTGATACAATCTGAGTACCGGGCACGTATGTAGTCTGGTTCACACCGCATACGAACATCGGGGTGTCATCCTTTGAGGGAGCTGACATCACAACATACTTGGCACCTGCCTCGAGGTGAGCCTGAGCCTTCTCCTTTGTCAGGAACAGACCGGTGGACTCAACTACATATTCAGCACCTACCTCACCCCAGTTGATTTCCTTGGGGTCGCGGCATGCTGTCACACGGATGGGCTTGCCGTTTACAATCAGAAGGCTCTTCTCCATGTCATAATCCACGGTGCCGTCGAAACGACCGTGCATTGTGTCATACTTCAGCATATATGCCATGTAGTCTACGGGAAGAAGGTCATTGATTGCTACAACCTCCAAATCATCTCTCTTAGTAGAGGCACGGAACACGAAACGTCCGATACGGCCGAAGCCGTTGATACCGATTTTTGTCATTGTAATTGATTATTATTTTGGGTTTGTTGTTTGATAAATTTATATATTATTAAACTATATTTCTTTACTGTTCAGTCGATTGAGACCTTGAACGGCTATCGACTACGCTTTTGCATAAAGCTAATTGACCGTTTTGGTTGTTATAATCCTGTAGATATACACCTTATGTGCAATTATTATACACAAATCCGGTGACTGCAACTGCAAAATTAGCATTTTTTTCTATATTTTATGCTAAAAAGCAGAGATTTTTATATCTTCGCAACCATCTACTTTTGTTTATATAACAAACAACACTATAAATTGTATTACAAAATGGGAAAATTTTTAACTGATTTTAAAGAATTTGCCATGAAAGGCAATGTGGTCGACATGGCTGTCGGTGTTATCATCGGCGGTGCGTTCGGCAAGATAGTTTCTTCACTGGTCAATGACATTATCATGCCGGTAGTCTCCATCTGCACGGGTGGTGCCGACTTCAAGAACCTGAAGTATGTCCTCACGGAGGGCCATGAGGCAACAGCCGCCGGTGTCGAGGCGGTCGAAGAGGTTGCTATCAACTACGGTATGTTCATACAGAATGTAGTCGACTTCTTCATCATCGCTCTCTCCATCTTCGTCGCCCTGCGCGTCGTGATGAAGCTCAAGAAGAAAGAGGAGGAGCCCGCCGCACCCGAACCGGCACCCGACCCCACCAAGGAGGAAGTGCTGCTCACCGAAATACGAGACCTCCTCAAGCAGCAGAACGCCAAATAACCCCGGCTGCAGGAGCAGAAATAATAAGACCTCATCCCGAAATCTACCGGGATGAGGTCTTACTATTATCTGACTATTCTGACCTGTCAGACGGGTCCGACCTGTCAGACCCGTCAGACTTTTCAGACCTGTCTGATTATCTTACTACAACTTTCTTGCCGTTGATGATATACAGGCCGGCGGGGAGCTGATGCAGAGCGGCACTGTCGGCGTTTCTCATCACTACAGTACCGTCGATACCGTATACATTGGCGACAACTGACTCATTGACGCCCTCGACGGCTGACTGACCGTTCACCTTATATGTCAGCACATATTCAGGATTGGCATGACCGTCAAGACGGAGCATTCCTGCCGGTATGGTCACTTCATATGTACCGATAGCCTCGATTGCAGGATTGAACTCGAGAGTCAGACCTGCACGGTCTTTAAGCTCTGCTACTGATACAGCTGTCTGTACGGCTTCGCCCTCAGCGTTTGTTACCACCGGAAGAGCGCCACCCTCTACAATCTCCAGCTTGTCTGCCTTCTCAAAGTATATGTTGAATGAGCTGAGCTGACCGATAAATTCATGACCCTCCTCATATTCGGGAGTCATCTCTGTAGCGGCTGCCGGGAGAATAGTGTAGTAGTATGAAAGCTCACTGTTGTTGAAACCGGACACGTAGGGATAACCCTCCTCAACATCTACCATAAATGTAGATTTGATAAAGCGCAACACATAGTCGCCGGGAGCCAGGTCATAATCATCCATAGGATAGAGTGTAATGCTCTTTTTCCCTCTGGCTGACTCGAGGCGGTTCGGGTCCCACTTGCCGACAACGTTTCCAACTTCACCATTCTCGTTCAGTGCACGCAGTGAAGTAGACATAAACCATGAGTTGTAGGTCAAACCATCAGCGAGCGTCATTGTGATTTCGCCCAAAGACTCATATTCACCGGGAGCGGGATTGGCAGTCGGAGCCGGGAAGTTGTTGATGCTATATTGGAGAGTCGTACCGTTGAAGAATACCTCCTCACCGTTGCTCTTCTTCAGCGTCAGTGTACCGAACGGGATGAAGAGTGTATAGTTATCCGGAGCGGTATATGTCTCGGGGAACTTGAATGTGACAGTGTTGCCGGCTGTGATAATCTCCGGGAGTACAGGGTCAAAATTCTTGCCCACCAGCTCAATCGCACCGTCGCCCTGGTCGTCGGGCTTCACTTTGTTGTCGATTACCTCCTCGACGTTGGCAAATGTCATTGTCACCTCCGAGAGAGACTCGACATTACCGACAATCGGAGAAACGGTATATTTAGGCACTTCCTGAATGATATACTCCAGCGTCAGGGGAGCGGAATAGAGTCTGAAGGGTTCTTCACCGAACATCAGAAATGCTTCGGGCACCTCAATGCGGTAGACGCCCGCGTCACGCAGGAAGTCCTTGGCAGAACCGCCGAATGAGAAGTTCACCATATTGGGGTCGTCATTCTCGACAGCGAACTGTACACGCTTGCTCACGTTGGGAGTCTCGAATATCAGCTTTTCGTCACGGTAGACTTTCAGTGTCTCCTTACAATCCGGATTGGACTTCGGAACCTTTGTGTAGATAACCGTCACACCGGCCAACAATTCAACGATACCCTCCTTGGGAGAAATGGACTTGACCTCTACTGACTGATTGCCTACACATTCGAACGAGAATGAAATAGCGGGATTTATCTGCTCGCCTTTCGTCTCATTACCTACGAGTGTCACTGAACCGGGAGCCATGTAGAAGGTATATATGCCCGGGTCTGAACATACGCCGTTTGCCACGGGTATAGAAAGGAAACTCTCTATAGCCTGAGGTTCACCCATAGGAACGATGACGCCGCCGGCATTGCGCAATGTCACTTCAAACTCGTTATTGACTATCATATCCGCATACTCCGGGAACTGCAGAGTAATCTTGTCAAACTCGGCCACTTTCTCATCCGCATCGGGAGTTGAGACATAGTAGACCGGTGCCAGCAGTTTGTATGAGAGAGTTATGAGGTCGTTGGTATATACCGTGCCGTCTGTGGAAGTCACTTTGAGCGCACCTTCGGGAATGCTGATGATATACTCGCCCGGGTCAGAAACCGGCCATTTGCCGGCATCCATCAGCTCGTAGGCTGCATCTTCGGTAAACTGCAGATTGATGTCGCCGCTGCGAGTCTTGACAGCTTCGATGGGATAGCCCGGAGTCACTGTGCCCGTAGCACCGAATTCCTTTACCTGATAGCTGATTGCGCCAACTTGCTCAACTGTGGCCACATCCATCGGCTCGGACAGAGTGATGCGGGTCTGGTTGAACTGGGTGATGATGCTGCCGGGTATCGGATTGACAGAACCGATAACGATACGGGCATCGTCAGACGCATAGACACCGGCCGCACAACATGCGGCCAGTGTCAGAATAGATGATTTGATAAGATTCATATAATAAAGGGAGAATTAGTGACGAATGATTTTTTTGCCACCTACGATGTAGAGACCGGCGGGAAGGGTCGAAACCTCTTCGGGGCTGAGACCACGGCCTACGAGTATACCGGTTGCTGTGTAAACGTCACCGCAAAGTTCCTCGGCGGCGACACTCTCGACACCGGTTAAATCATCAACAATCGTATAGTAATAGCAGTAATCACAGTTTGCGTAGGCTGCCTTACCATCGGCTCCGGCTGCACTAAACGAACTTTTACCTACCTTGACTGCATATTTACCGGGAGTTGTGATGGCATTTGCCAAAGAATATTCTACTGTGGTAAGACCGGCGACTGAACCGGGAACTTTACGGGTGAAAGACGCAACCTTTGTCTTACTGAGTTCGCCATTCTCGTCTACACTATATACAGCAGGCATAATGAGAGCAGTGGAGAATGTCCATCCATCTTCAAGTGTGATTGAGAAGTCTTTAATCTCTTTCACTTCGCCCTGCACGGGTTCGCACACAGGCATCGGAACAGCGGGAATATACCAGTTTATCATAGTCAGGAAGTTCTGATACTCCATACCATCCTCTGTAACGTATGTCAATGTGCCGGCGGGGAAAATCAACTGATAGTTACCGATGGTGGTATAGCCCTCCTCCTCGACTGCATAAGGCATCAGACTCTCTTCATCAGGCATGGGTTGGTCGGGGTTGGGGTTCTCGGCGTCAGCACCGAAGTGGAGGTGCATCACATTACCCTCGATGGTGATGGTCGGGATGACAACTCCGTCCGGGTGTACGAAACGTATGATGAAATCACTGTCTGCATTTCCGGTCTTCTTGTTGTCAATCACCTCCTTGAGACCCTCGAATGTCAGTGTGACATCCTTAGGCATTGTGCTGACAAACGGACCTTCCGGCTCGGAAATGACATGAACCGGTTCGGGCACTGTGAATATGAATTCACCGGCGGCATTGCAGTCGGCACCATCATTGTAAGTAACGAAATTTTCAGGAACGGTCACCGTATAAGTACCGCCCATGGTATAAGCCTTAGTGGTGAAGTTCAGAGTGAAACAATCATCACTCTGCATGATAAAACGCTGCACACGGCTGGAGGTTGATTCGATTTCATCCAACACGACATCGTTCAGATAGAGCTTGGCTGTCTCCTTACATTCGGGATTGGGAACGGGAACACCCTGGTTGTAGATACGTACAGAACCGAATTTATCAACTACACCCTGACGGGGCTCGGTGTTTTTACTGAGGGGTAATACTTCGGCCTGAGCTGTGAATGCTGAGGCTGACATGGCGGCAATAGCCACCGTAAGTAGAAATTTCTGCATATTGGTACAGTTGTTTATAAGTAAATGGATGATAAAATTTGTTTTATGCCGCAATTTATATATTTTTTTCTACATATCAAACTTTTTCAGCGACCAATCTCGTAAAGGAAGCAAAAAAATGGTGTCCCCGACCGGAGACACCATTTGATTTATTTCAACAGCGTAAAGCTGTTTCCTGACGTTCTGTCAGCGATTACTTGACTAAGACCTTGACAGCCTTGTTGCCGCTTACCACGATGTAGATACCGTTTGCAAGACCGTTTGTGCCTGTAGCCACGCCATTGAGGCTGAATACCTTTGCATCAGCGGGAGCAACGATATTGTTGCCCTCCACATATACACCGCCGAATACGTCGATAACCTCCTCGACACCTGAGCCACCTCCGGCATTCACGAAGAAGTTCTTAACCTCCCATGTATCGGCATCTGAGCTGGTGGATACATACTTCAGACCGAATTCGATGGCTTTGCCTACATAATCCTTCAGGTCGATGTCACCGCAATTGACCCATGTCCATGAACCGGCTGTCGGCCATGTCGGGATAGTCAGTTCCTTCCACTCCTTGGCACCGGCTTCGCGTACCACGAGCTTGCAGTCCTTGGTGAGGTTGGTCTGGAATTTGGCTGCATGGTCGAATGATACGGTAGCACTCTTCACCATTGTCAGGTCGATGACGGGTGAGATGGCGTATGACTCGGCTGCGTAAGGTTTCTTGTTGTATGCGCTACCGTTCAGATATGCACCGTAGTCACCTGACACCCATTTCCATACGTAGTTCAGACCCTCAGACATTTTGACGTTATCGAATGTCCAGCCTTCGTCAGAAGTTACGAGACCTGCATAGAATGCGTCCACACCGGGAGTCGGCTCAACGGGAGTCTCAATCTCATCGTCACCGAAAGCGTAAGCGGAAACCTCCTTGAGACCTGTCTGACCGAAGTAGGGTGTGTGTACACCTACGAGAGTGATGGTCTTGCCGAGATTGCCGGGATTATCCTTAAGGTTGATGGCGTCGCGTACAGCACCTGCGGGGAGCTGGATGGGCACGCACTCGTCGAGTGATGAAGGCTCTGCGTCAGCAGCTACAAGGATGTTGGTAGCTGATACATCAGCACCGAGTGTGCCGATGACACCCTCGTCAAATGACATACCGGGTACATAACCTACAATCACACCCTTGAGGTATGTGTTGGGGATTGAAGTGCCGTACTTGACAGCAGCCTGGAATTCAGCTACAGTCAGAGGTTTCTCAGCTGAACCGGTAGCCTCCAAGGGGTAATTCTTCTCTTCAGCTACGGGAGCATCACCTACCCATTCATATTTGCTGACTGACTTGATGGCGTTCACACCGAAGTATTTCTCGTTTGAGCCGCAGAGAGTCACCTGATGACCGAGGTTCTCGGGGTGGTCCACGAGGTTGAGAGCTGAGCGGATGTCACCGTTGGGAAGCTGTACGGGGATGCAGTAAGTGTAGTCATCCTCAGAACTGGAGCCGGCCAACAGGATGTTGGAGGCTGTAGCGAAGTTGCTGCCGCTGAAATTGCAGTCTGACTGGATTGACTTGCCGTCGATACAACCTACGATATAACCGGTCACCCATGTATCGGGTACGGTTGAGGCGGGAAGTCCCTGCTCGATGAGCTGGTCTACGGTCAGCGGGCTGTCGGCTGAACCGGTAGCTGCAGTGGCCATACCGGTCATACCGATAAGAGCCAACAAACTAAGTAAAGTTTTCTTCATTTTGATAATATTTAGGTAATAAACAATCCGATAGATAACAGTATGTCACATCCGCTATTCGCTATAACGGGTGCAACAACTGCAAAAATACCAATTATTTTGATATAGACCCAAAAAACTGTTGAAAAATATTATCGCGAGTAGGTATAATCCACTTTCGGGGTCTCCAACCTGTAGACCGGCATAACCATACCTGTCCGCGAGCCTATGAATGTCGGGTCAGAGATATAGAATGTCTTGCCCGAATAGTTGTAGGCCGTTCCGTTTACCGGATTTTCAAGCCGGACGGTCGCCGCTTCATGTCCGGGGAATGAGACCAGCTGAGCCTCACGTCCCAATGCGTTCCAAAGCAGGTAAGTATAAAAGATAGCCCGGTCCTCACAATCATTTTTCGGATAGTATAGAGTCTCCTCCAGAAAATATGGTTTCTCAAAACCATGATTCTCTTCATCCGTGGCATAGTCGAAGACATTGTGCATAAATCCGAGCAGTGCTTCGACTCCATCGTCGCCGTCGAGATTGCCGAGTGCGTCTCTCACCTGCTCTACGAGTCGCTTTCGCAACGCCGGGTCAGGACAGGAGACGGCATAATCGGCGATAGGCATCTGCGGATAGTGATACAGTATGGGCATCAGATTCTCGTTCACCTCACCGGTAAGCCTTAGCGGGCCGTATTCATAGCTGAAGCTTTTGGGACTGACCGGAATTTTCAGCTCACCTAACACAAGGTCGAACTTATCACCCTTTTCGGCATCGCGGGGGAGAGTGCATGTGCGTATACCCTCACGTCCGAGCCGTGAATAGTCGAACCCGTCGGGAGCAAATACATAATATTTGTCATTGCCTGACATCATGTAGTTGCGCGCATAGATGGTCTGTTTGAACGGCAGCAGAAGCATCGGTGCACCTCCTCCGGACATCGCTATGCGGGCGTCGTAGCCGAGATTGGCCAACAGATAATGTATGGCGGATAATCTCGACGAGTCGTCGGCCTGCGGAAATTTGGCATTTATATACGCCTTGACAAGTTCATAGGTCAGATAGTCATTAAGGCCTGTCTGTTCGGCCACACGCCTGATGGCCGGTGACAGACGTTTGGCCACGCTCGCTTTATCAAGCGCTTTCCACTGCGTGGCATAATCGGACGTGGTGGCCAACTTGTATGAAATATTGAAATCGATATACGGCAGCGTCATAGGCAAACCGAAGAACTCGAATGACTCCTCACCGGAGCGGTTGCCGAACGGAGCTGAGACAGCCGGTGACGACACCGGACTCTGCGGAGATTTCTCCGGAGCTGATGACACGGGAGCCTTCGAGGGTTCCGCTGACGGAACTCTCGAAGGTTTCGGTGTGTTGTCCCTGCGTTCACCGTTGAGACTCTCATATTCGTGCCACTCCCCGTTGAGAAAGTCGGCATAATGGTCAAGGATTGTCTTGCGAAAATCGGAATAACCGCTCAGTATTTCCTTTCTGAACTCCTCAAACGATTTTCGATTCTCCTGCGCCGCAGCAGGTGCAGCCAGAACAATTCCGGTCATCAATGACCCCACTAATACCGCTCTCTTCATATCTCAATTCTCTCCATTAAAAAAATTACTCCCCAAAACCTTCCCCGACAAAAATCCCTGATAACCGATAAGTAATAACTATTGCTTATTACTTATTACTTATTATCTATTACTTATTACCTGCTACCTAAATCAAAATCCTTCCTTAACAAACTCCGTAATCTTGCCGGCATACTTCTGTGCCGCCTCGGAGTCCTTCATAGCTTGTTCGAGTGCGCGCATACGTGCTTTGGCGGCAGCGCTCTCGGTGATGATGAAATAGGTGCGGATTTCAAACGTTCCGTCCGGATTGGTACGAATTATGGTGAACGAGGGTTCCATCTCACCACGAATCTCCTTCTCAACCAGACGTTCGTAGGCTGCATAGAAGTTGTCGAACTCACCGGCGGGGTCTGCACCATTGGCGTTCATATCGCTGACCACACGACCCTGCAGTGTACTGCCGGCCTCCTGGGCGTAGGTGATTACGGCATTGTTGATAGCAGCCTGTTTGCCGTTATTCTTTGACTTGGTGCGTGTGGAGATACCCTCAACCTCGTGAGCATCCTCACCGAGAGTATTCAGGCGGTCATAATGATTGGCCAGTGCGTAGTCGAGTGTACGGCTGCCCAATACCTCCCATTTACCTTTCTTATACTCCTTGAGTTTCTGAGCGAACTCTTTCTTACGTGCTTTTTCAAGCTGTTTGTTGGTAGCCTCCGAATAGATGGGAAGCAACATCATCACGGCCATAAGGCCAATAATCAATCTTTTCATTGTGTTTTTGGTTTATAAGATTATGTATGATTTATATGATTTATAAGATGTATAAGATTTATAAGATATATAAGATATATAAATCTTATTCGACTTATACGACTTATTCGACTTATTCGACTTATCTATCCGCTTTCACGGGTCTATCCGCTATCGTGCAGCAATCCGCTATCGCGGGGCTATCTGCAGGTTCATCACCTTGACACCCATGCGGGGGTCGTTGCGCCGGGTCTTGAGCAACCACTTGTTGAAGGCCTCACTCTTCATCACCGGGAGTCCTCCCCCATCCTCCATGACGGGACGCGAGAAAGATTCGGGTGAGAAGAGGACATAGAGGCGGTTGTATTCCGGGTTGTCCGGAGCTGTCAGTATCATCTCCTCAACAGCGGCATCATTACCGCCGTTGTCCCGGGCGCGCTCCCGACTGAAGAATATGTATTCACGGTTTTTGCTCACGGCCACACGCGTCTTTGCGTCGCGCGGATAGGGCAGAAGAAGATAGACATCCCCCCTCTCATCCTGCAGGAACACATTGACATACCCATCGACCGCTCCGCGGAAATAGAGATACATATCATCGCCGTCGCGGAACAGGTTGTCGGCATTGCGGAGGTCCGTGCCGTTGCGCAGCACACTCGCCTCGAAGGCTGACGATTGGTTGGATATCTCTTTGGCCTTACCGCGGACGCGGCATGTGACTATCAGGTTGCCGTCGGCATCGTGCGAAATATCATACTTCGGTTCGCCGTCGTCAGCCACCCATTCACCCTTGACCTCGGTGGTGGAGAGGGCGAGGAAGTCGTTGGTCTCCCGGTTGCCGGATATGCGGTCCGACTGAAGTATATCCTGAGAGACTATGGTGCCGAACTCTCGTGCCAGCGCATCTATGCGGGCCTGCTCGGCGGCAAGCCTCATGCACTCGACCTTCGATTTGGTGCCGTCATCATAATAAGTAGCCTCACCCGACACACTTACGATATCCGCCGCCTGGCATACCGTCATCCCTGCGAGCATCAGCAATAATAATATCTTTCTCATAGTTGTATCAATACATTATATCAACTGCACAAAAGCAGACCTTGTCCGTCTGTCTGCGGCCGGTATCGTCACGGACGCAGACGTTTCGAGCCCCATATCTCACCCATACGGCCTGACACGCTCGTGCGCGGAGTCTGGAGCTTCTGATTGACGGTCAGAGAGTTTTTCCTGACCATCTCCTCCACATACTGACTGAGGTCGCGGAGGGTGACATTACCCTTGGTATCCTGCAGTTTTTTTAGCAGGAAGTAGGTGAAGAGGCCATGATTCTTCTCGCGATAAGGGAGGGCTGTCTCCTGGTCGCTGGCTGCACTGAGCACGAACATATTACCATCCGGCTCGGAGACACGGGGCTTCAGAGCCACACCACGGGCCTCGGCAAGCATTCCTCCATCTCGTGTCGCACCGCTGAAGCAGGCGTCGAGGAATACCATCACATTATCGGCCCCCATCGAACCCAAATCAGAGTAGAGTTTCTTGAGCGAGAAGGATGTGGCGGAGGTAAATCCGTCGCCATCGACCGGAAGAAGGTATGCCTCCTTGCTACCCTCGTCGGGGAAGCCGTGGCCGGCATAATAGAATATGACATCGACACCGTCGCCGAGTGCATCCGTGAGCTGACGCAGCTTGCGCAACGCTCCCAGCATCTCCGCATAGGTGACATTCTCATAGAGCATCACCTGACTCTCCGGAATGCCGAGAGTCATGGTGCAATACTTGGCAAACGTCTCACCGTCGTTGAGAGCCGACTCTACATTGGAGACCTGTTTGTAGTCCTCATTGGCTATGATGAGCGCTATGCTCTTCTCGGCCTTACGGCTCGTCACCGGTATGCCCTCATCGACATCGCTCTTCGCGCGGAGCACCTTTCCTTTGCTGCCCGAAGAACCCTTGCCTGTCTCCGTACGGTCACGGCGTGAATTACCCTGAGCCAGAAACGAGGACATATCTATCGCCACATCCGTGAAGTCGTAATCGGCTGCCTGACCGGCATCGTAACGATAGGTCTTTCCGCCGGAGGTGACAAGTTCCACTGAGGCAATCGCCACACGGTTGTCCTTGATGAAATATTTCGGATTGCGGAGCTGGATGGAGTTCCATGAGGACTTGAAGGCCTCGGCCTCCTTATTCTTGAGCGGAACGTGCACCACGATTGGTCCCATTGCGGAGTTTATCATATAGCTCTCATTGTCCACATCATACGGTTCGAGCGTGAGGTCATTTATCCTCAGACGGCCGGCATACTTGCGCAGATAATCGCTCTCGGCCCGCTTGCACAACATCTGATACTGCTGATAGACGTTATCCTTGCTGACACGCTTCTCGTAGTCTTCGGTTTTCTCAAACTCACCGCGCTTGACCCATCCGGACAGCTCACGCTCCACATATCCCTGAGCGAATTGCTGGAAGTCGGGAACGGCGCCTGCAGACGAACCGCTGCCGCCTGAGCCGCTCTTGCCGTCGGAAAAGGCTATTGATTCGGGCATACCGTTCATAGGCATAGGCGGTATGCCGAGAGCCTGCAGGCGGACGTTGAGCTCGTCAAGGCGTGTTTTGTCCCCGAGACATCCGTAGGTTATGGCCAGAGCCCTGAGATATTTCGGATTGGTCGGGTCATTCTCCACAACTGTCTCAAGCTTTTTCTCCGCGCTTGAGAAGTAGGCCTGCGACTGACGCGAATACCGCTTGGCAGCCTTGTCATCGCCGGCCATCAGGGACTTGTTGTAATAGTCGGCCGCCAGATTATAGTAGCAGAGTGCCAGATGCTGATTGACGGCAAGACTGTTGGGTTTCTGCTCATACAGCCGCTGATATATGTCGATAGCTGAGGAATAGTCACCCTCATCCTCGAAGATACGGCCCTGTGCCATGAGCAGCTGCTCATCGTCGGGACGCATGGCCAGCGCTTTGGTCAGCAACGGCTGCATACGCTCAGTCTCCCCACACTCCAGACAGTTCTGCAGGGCAAGCATCAGGAGATTGAAGTTGGCGGGATACTGCTCCGTCGCCGCTATCACCCTCTCCAGTCCCCTCTCGGGACACTTGGCGTTGAGGCACGCCTGAGCCAGGAAGAGCGACACCTGCTCGCGACGCTCCGCGGCACCGGTGGTCAGATACTCCTCCAGATAATCCACGGCCTTGCCATAGTTGCCGCTGTTGTACGCTCCCGAGGCGGCGCAATACACGAGCGACGGATAGAGGTCGGCATCGCCTCCGCCGAATGACATATCACGCATCAGAGGGTCGGTGCGCAAGTCGACATAGGCGGTGGCATAACGCGTCATCTCACCCATATCGCCCTTGTTGGAGTAATACACGGAGCCGCGACGCAACAGGTCGCTGAGGTCGAGGAGTATCCCCTTGAAGCGCGTCACATCCGACGGCTCGATTTCGGGCGTCCCCAACACCGCTCTCACATCCTCATACACGGTGATGGCCTCCGGATAAAGCGTATCCTCGGTCACACCGTCGTATTGGATAAACTTCAGATTTTTGTATCCCGAAGTCGCCTTATCTATCAATCGTTCGGTTTCGGATTGCACGGGCACATCGGCCGCGACTCCGCCATCGGTATCGGCGACATCCTGATATGTCGGGAACGCCATAACGGCTGACAGACCCGACACCGACACCGCGGCAGTGAAAAACAGATTCCTTATAACTTTATTCATCTCTAAACTCCTGTATAATATCAGTAAGCATCGACAAACGTAAGCTCGAGGGTGATGCGACGGTGCTCGCTACCCTTGTCCTTGCTGACGTTCACCTCATAGACATAGTCGGTGTCCATATCTTTGAAACCGGAGACATTGCTGTTGAGATAGTCCTTAACTCCGAGAGCGCGGACGAATGCCAGCTGGTCATTCTCCTTAATGCCATCCTTGGTATTGACAGTGATTGTGCTCAGGCGTCCGTCTATGCGCACCGGTTCCTCATCATACTCACCGTATGAGCCGTCATAGGCTATGCCGCGCACTATCGGAGTGGCATCGGCCGTACCGAGCAGACGGGCTTTAAGCTTCTTGCCCGGGGTCATATACTGCTTGAACTCACCCTCGAAAGCCTCCTTCACAATGTTGAGCATCGCCGAGGCAGCGCCGGATTCACCGATATGATACTTGCCGGGACCGAAATCCTCCTGAGCGGAAAATTCGGGGTCTACCGTATATGTGACACTGACCTGATAATTCAGGATTTTCTCACCATTGGCGTCATACTCCGGAACGACCTTGGAGTCGACGGCTATCTGCGTATGGTCGGAAATGACATTCATCTTCTTGGCCTCATCGACAACCTTGCGGCGCAGTTCGTCAAGCTTCATCTCCTCCATCTGCTGTTGCTGCAGAAGCTCAAGCGAGATAGCGTCATCGGCCGCCATATACTGCAGGTCGGCGCGCATCAGGTTGTCATAGATATAACTCTTGCCGTCAGCGACATTTGTAACCTTGGCATACACTATCTCGAAACTGTCGTCGGGGAGAATACCGTACATGACCTCCGACAACTTCAGGTCGTCGGCATTGTGGATGGTGAGGACGTCGGCCTCCGACACCGGAAGATATATGGTGGGCATGCTGTCGAAGTTCAGGGCGAGCACTCCGTTGGCGCGGTCATAGCTACCGAGACTCATCGTCGCTCCGGCCAGCATATCGCCGGCGAAACGTGTCGCGGCTTCATCCTCGAACAGGCGGCGCTGACGGGCACGGCTCTCGTCAGTGACACGGGCACGGTACTCCTCCATCGTCTCACCGGGCATCATCTTAAGCCATTCATCCATCTTGCGTTCCACCTCGTCGGATATCAGCTTGTTGTAGAACGGTTTCAGATGGGGCAGACGGGTAGCCTCGATGGCGAAACTGTTGGGAACAACCAGTATCGTGTTGTCGTTGGCATCCATGATGAAATCAACGTCGTCGACGCCACCGAACTCGTTGGTGAAGTATTCACGGTCGGAGTCGCGCAGCAGGTTCACCAGAACTACCTGATTGTCGTCCGTCACTACAGCCGCATACTTGCCGTCGAAGTTGTAGGCGAATGCACGGGCCTCACCGAGATTGTCAATCATCTTGCGCAGCTCAAACGTACGGGTGTTGTATAGCGACAGCAATCCGTCATCGGTCAGCACTGCGAGGTCATTGCTGTCCGGACTGAACTCAATGGCGGTCACCGCCTCACCCATGTTCAGACTCTTGCGGATGCGCTTCTCCTCAATGTTATATACGATTACCTCATCCCCTCCGCTGACTGCAAGATAGTAGCCGTTGGGACTCAGAGCCATCTCACCGACCGCAACGGGAACGGCGGCTATCTGGGAGACAACCTCATATTTACGGGGTTCTACAAAGTAGATTCCCTTGTCGGTCGCTATCACTATGAAACGCGCATCCGGAGTGTATTCAATTGCCGTCGGCACACCGTAACGCTTTGTATCAAATTTATTAAGGTGACTCTCCTGCTTGCCGGTATGATAAATGTTGGCTGCCGACTCACCCTTTTTATTGCGGGTGATGATGCCGAAATTGACACCTGCCGGATTGACCTTGAAATATCTGATGCTGTCCTTGCCGGTGTGCAGAACATCGCCGCGCAACGTATGGACGGCCACTCCGTCGGTTGAAAAAAGTGTGGTCAGATAGGTATCAATCTTCTGTACGGGTTTGGTACGTCTGAACGTATAGGAGGGGGTCGAGGACTCCCCGGCACTCTTCTGTGCCATCAAGGATAACGAGCCTGACAACACAAGCCCTCCGAACATCAAACCAAATAGTAATCGTCTGCTGTACATATTGTTATGTTGTTATGTTTTTAATTAGCGTTACAGAGTGCGGATATATACCGGCAGGGCAGCCTCATCAGCTGCGGACGTGACGCCCTCATTAAGAGCCTTGATTGTCTCCTCAATCACCTTGTCCACATCATACCGGCAGTTGGTCATAATCAGAATGTGCTGCTCACCCCCGTCGAGAGCCGGGAAATGCTCACGGGAGAGCGTCTGATGCGGTAGCACCACATAGCTGCCGGCCGGCTGACCCAACGGTGAGATATTGACATCACCCTTGCCGTTACCGCCGATTTTTATGATGTTGAAATATACGGGAAACTGCAGTGTGTTCTCCATCATGAAGCCGAGACCGCCACCTTCGGGATGACTGCTCTCCACCTTCACCGGAGCATCCTCACCGGAGGAGAGTGTCCCGCCTGCAATTCGTGAGGCGACATATCTCCCCAAGGTCTCCGCATTCATCTCCATCTGTTCCCCCTCGGGGTCATATGTCGCCAGCGAGCGGCGCACCATACCCTTCTCGACATATACCTTCTCGCCACCCTTCTGTGTCTTGCGGCCCAGGCTCATCCGCGATGCGACATTGGCACCGTTGTCGGCGGCAACGCCACGGGCTTCGATGAGCAGCTTGGTGACTGACATCTTGCCCGGCTTGATGGAGGTGTATATACGCTTGTCTATATCATTGAGTATTTCCACCTTTCCACCCTGAGGTATGATGATATAGTCAGTGGCCTTGACAATGCGTCCGGCTGCTGCCTTCTCGGTTTTGCCGGCACTTTCAACCTTGACATCACCCGTCACGGAGTGGAGGGTGTAATGCGCCATGACAGTATCGATGCCTATGGCCAATAATAGAATCAGTAGTAGTCGTCTTATCATTATCTTTTGATTTTAATTTATTCTTATATCATGTTCGCATTGCGGATATATTTATACGGTGGGGATATTCATCTTGCCGGCCTTGTAGCGGCGCACACCGAGCCTGACCCGGTCTATCAGCGCCGCCGTGCCGTTCCATATATCGACCGCGAAGAGTCCGAAGGCTATCATCAGTATGGCTTGTGAGAAGTCACTGACTATTCCGTGGTCTACAAAGAGGGAATACCCGATTCTGACCAGAAGATACAGGGTGAGCACCTGGGCCAGCCTCAGCACGAGTCCCCTGATACCTGAACGGATGGAGACGGCTCCGAGGATGATTAGAAAGCATACCGCTACCGCTATGAGTGTGGCGATATAACCGGGCAACCGCTCATACTCCACCCCGTCAAGAATCGTGCTGAGTGAATAGGCATGTATCTCCAGCCCGGACACCTTGTTGCGCAACGGTATATTGTATATGTCATCCGCCTGTGACGTGGTGCCGACAAGGACTATCTTGCCGGTCAGTTCCTCGGCACGGTCTATAAGCTCTTCGTACGGGATGGTTTTGATTTCGCGCGAGTGATAACCGATAATACCCGTAGGGACACCCTCTCCCTCCGCGGGAAGATTGGTTTTGTAGCCGGCCCGGTCTGCTACAGCTTCCGGGAACGACAACAGACGGCTCCCGTCGGTCATGGGAAACGATTTAGCATACTCCCTGACACTCGCGCCCGGACGGTCAGTAGGAAAATTGACAACGCCGTAAGTCGCATTGTCGAGGTCATCATAAAAGAAAGGCTTGTCGGAAATGGAAAAATTTTTACCCTCCTGACGCACCCCTAAAGGGAGGACAAGAGCGGGCAGGGAATTAAGTGACTCAATCAACAGGGTGTCGTCCTCGCCGGGAAACTCAAAATTGATATCCATAGCCACCGCCCTCGGCTCGCACAATGATACTATGGACATCAGTTCGGCAATCTCCTGACGGTTGCAGTTGCCGATGTCGAGTATTACAATCCTGTCTTCAAGCGCCCGTACCGGCCGGTTGTCGGCTATCTGGTAATATAGGTCGGACATGACGAAATCGCTCTTCCCGGCTGACGAGAAGAGGACGGAGATATTGGCTACGACCGGTGATGATAAAAGGAAAGACAATAAGAATGCAAGACCGGTGATTCCAACGGCCTTACAGATAATGTTAATCAGAGCCCTCCTCCCGCTTAATCTGCATTTACATGCGGCCGGATGAGGGGAGGGGAATTTGTTCATTATCAACCAATTGGGATTTATGTGGCAGACTTCTTTCCATTACTTGAGACGCAAATATAATCAAATTTTTATAATATTCATAATTTTACAAATATTTGGCACTTACGCGCTAACTGACAGAACGATGATGGAACACAGACAGAACCCGCAACGGCATTTCGGAGCGTTTCCTTCGGAATCCGCCCTACGGCCGACCTATGAATATATCGAAAAAAATTATATCTTTGCCGATTATGGACAAACCGATTCTTGTAGTTTCCACAGGTGCCGGCATTTCGGCCGAGAGTGGTATAAAGACATTTCGCGATGCGGACGGTCTATGGGAGAATTATCCGGTCATGCAAGTGGCTTCGGCCGACGGCTTCAGACGTGACCCCGAGCTGGTACATGAGTTTTACAATGCACGTCGCAAGGCATTGCTCGACGCAAAACCCAACGATGCGCACAAGGCTCTGGTCGAGCTTGAAAAGTATTACGACGTCTATGTCATAACCCAGAATGTGGATGACCTCCACGAGCGCGCCGGACAGAAGAATGTGCTGCACCTGCACGGCGAGCTGATGAAAATCCGTTCTGTCACCAACCCCGACTATGTCGAGACACTCGACATCGACCGGCTGGAGACCACACCGGCCACACGCGGACGTAACGGTGACTTAATGAGGCCTCATATCGTATTCTTCCAGGAACCCGTACCCAATATCGAGAAGGCCGTCGAACTGGTCAGTCAGGCGGATGTTTTCGTGGTCATCGGCACATCGCTCGTAGTCTATCCCGCAGCGGGACTGCTCCATTACGTACGCCCCGACACTCCTATATATTATATAGACCCGAATCCGGCTGATATACCCGCCGCATTGGGCGTGCATATCATCAAGGCCAAGGCCACGGAGGGGATGCGTATCTTAAGCCGCGAACTGACAGGCAGCGTATAGAATCGAAACGCATGGGAACGCACCGGGACAGCCCGGAATGGTGACGTAGATTTCCCCGGCATATGTAAAAATAGAGTCTACATGTTGTATAACATATAATCTTTAGGATAGCATAACGCAATATTGACTAATTTTGTAATGTAGGTGTAAGAAGGCACACCGCATACGAACCGAAACATCATAAATCCAACATACAAACACAATGGCAAAAGTAAGAGGAGCAATCACCGTCAACGTAGAACGTTGCAAGGGTTGTGACCTGTGTGTAGTGGCATGTCCCACCGACACATTGTCTCTGCAACCCAATGAGGTTAATGACCGTGGATATCACTACGCGTATATGGCAAACCCCGAAAACTGCACGGGTTGCTGTTCATGCGCATGGGTATGTCCCGACGCATGCATCGAAGTTTATCGCGTTAAAGTAGACTAAAACAGAAAAAGATATGAAAGAAGAGGTAAGACTAATGAAGGGTAATGAGGCCATCGCACACGCAGCCATCCGCTACGGTTGCGACGGCTATTTCGGCTATCCTATCACACCGCAGTCAGAGGTACTTGAGACTCTCGAAGAGTTGATGCCCTGGGAGACTACCGGCATGGTTGTACTCCAGGCTGAATCCGAAGTGGCTGCCATAAATATGGTATACGGAGGCGCCGCTTCCGGCAAAGCTGTGATGACATCATCATCATCACCGGGTGTCAGCCTCAAGCAGGAGGGTATCTCATACATCGCTGCAGCTTCACTCCCCGCTCTGATACTCAACGTAATGCGCGGCGGCCCCGGTCTGGGTACAATCCAGCCCTCACAGGCCGACTACTTCCAGGCCACCAAGGGCGGCGGTCACGGTGACTATCATCTCATCGTCCTCGCTCCATCTACCGTACAGGAGATGGTAGACTTCGTAGGACTCGGATTTGACCTCGCATTCAAATACACCAACCCCGCGATGATTCTGGCTGACGGTATCGTAGGTCAGATGATGGAGAAGGTAGTCCTCCCCGAGCAGCGTCCGCGCCGCACTGAAGAAGAAATCCGCAAGCAGTGCCCCTGGGCCGCTGACGGACGCAAGGATGGCCGCAAACGCAACGTCATCACATCACTCGAACTCGAAAGCGCACGCATGGAGGTCATCAACCATCAGCTGCAGGACCGTTACCGCGAAATCGAAAAGAACGAGACCCGTTGGGAAGAAATCGATGTAGAGGGTGCCGACTACCTCATAGTAGCATTCGGCTCTATCTCTCGTATCTTCGCCAAGGCTAAAGAGA
>CAMWRB010000001.1 GCA_947176545.1 uncultured Porphyromonadaceae bacterium | reverse complement strand
TTTATATTCATAGTATTGATTTTATTTTGAATTATTAATTATTAAAATTGAGATATTATGAAGCATTTTATACTCGGTTTGGCAGTAAGTGCATGTGCGCTCTCTCCGGCTTTGGTCTATGCGCAGGATGCGCATCCCTCCCATTCTAATCGTCCGGTCTCTCTTCTGATGAATAATCTGGAAGATAGTGTAAAGGTTATCGAGGCGTTCAAGCTCAATTCGCCCGCAGCATACAATGTTACGGATGCTCCTCGGTTCGCGATTGTTGGTAAGAATAATCTCTTTTATTTAGGTATCGGCGCTACTATCAAGGGTACTTTGGGATTTGATTTCGGCGACCCGATTGACAATCCAAATGAGTTTGTGACCTCCGACATCAATATGAATCCTGTACCTGGAAACGGCGGTAAGGTCAATATCAGTGCGCAGCAGAGCAATGTCTACCTGAATATGGTTGCTTTGCCCGACAATCCCAATAAGATTGGCCTGTATGTGAGTATGAATCTCTTAGGCAACAATTATACTCCCGCGCTGCAATATGCTTACTTGAAGTATCGCGGATTTACTGTCGGTTATGACTATTCCCTCTTTGCAGATATGGCTGCAGGTGTGCCGACGATTGACTATGAGGGTCCGAATGCCATGACAAGCATTCCGAATGCCGTGATTGATTACCGTCACTCATTCAACAAGCACTGGAGCATCGGTGCCGGTCTGGAGATGCCGATAGCGTCCTATACGGTCGGTCATAATACTGCTGTTGTCAATCAGCGTGTGCCGGATGTGCCGTTTTATGCTCAATATTCATGGGGAAACAACAGCTGGGTACGTATGTCGGGTATCGTGCGTAATATGATATATCGTGATTTGGCTACCAACAGCAACCGCGACAAGGTAGGCTGGGGTGTCAAGGTGAGCGGTTCGGCCGAGATTATTCCCAATCTGCGTGCTTACTATCAGGGAGCGTTCGGTAACGGTATAACGAGCTATTTCCAGGATTTGGAGGGATGTGGTCTCGATATGACTCCGGATGCAGATGCAGTTGGCCGTCTTAATGCTGTGATGGCCTGGGGTGCTTATGCCGGGTTGCAGTATAATTTCTCTCCGAAGGTATATTGCTCGGCTACCTATTCACACCTGCGCAATTATGCCAAGAAGTATTCGGGAGATTGGCCCGAGCAGTATCGTTACGGTCAGTATGCTGTAGGCAATGTCTTCTACAACATCAATTCCGTTCTGACATGGGGTATAGAGTATGTATGGGGACGCCGTGTGGATATGAACGGTCTGTCGCATCATGACAATCGTATCCAGACTATGCTTCAGCTCTCATTGTAGGCTCATTGTAAGGCTTGACGGGGGTGAATTTCGGGGTGATTATTGTGTTATCAGATAATTTTCTTAAATTTGCAGATTGTACGTATTACTATTTGTATGATAACACACAAGTATAATTTGATAAATAATATAGGTGGCTGGGTGGTGTTTGTCATCGCTTTAGCTACCTATTGGCTTACTCTTGAGCCGACAGCTTCTTATTGGGACTGCGGCGAGTTTATCATTCAGGCGGATAAGCTTGAGGTTGGACACCCGCCGGGCAACCCCATCTTTATGCTGACAGCGCGCTTTTTTGCCAATTTTGCTCCCGGTCAGGAGTATGTGTCGGTGATGGTGAACGCGATGAGCGGTCTGTTGTCGGCACTGACTATTCTGCTGCTGTTCTGGACGATATCCCATCTGGTGCGTCGTCTGACGGTGCGCGACGATGAGCGTGGCGAGCTATCCCTGACCCAATATCTGATAATAATGGGTTCGGCGGCAGTTGGCTCACTGGCATACTGCTGGAGCGACACTTTCTGGTTTTCGGCAGTCGAAGGTGAGGTCTATGCTTTCTCGAGCTTCTGCACGGCCTTGGTATTCTGGTTGATATTAAAGTGGGAAAACAGAGCTGACGATGCGTCAAGCGACCGCTATCTGATACTTATAGCCTATATCATAGGTGTCAGTATAGCGGTCCATCTTCTGAACCTGCTTTGTATTCCGGCCATTGTGCTGGTATATGCATACCGCAAGTACAGCGACATGAATTTGGTGAAGTCACTCATCGCGCTGCTGATATCGTTTGCGATAGTTGTACTGGTGCTGTACGGTCTCGCTCCCGGCTTTGTCAAGGTTGCCCAGGTGTTTGAATTGTTCTGTGTCAATACGCTCGGATGGTCGTTCAACAGCGGGGCTATAATCTATGGCGTTGTGGCTCTATGTGTGTTCGGCTGGTCAATATACGCGTTGTCACGCGGAGAGAGTCGCCTGTGGGTGAATGTGTCGTTCCTTCTGTCGGTACTGATGAGCGGTATGCTCTTCTTTGCCGGTGCATGGGTCGGCTGGCTACTGCTTTTAGCCTTGGGTGTATTCCTGTTTACGAAATATGGTGAGCGTGTATCGCGTCGTGTGCTCAACATCACGATGTGGAGCATAATGGTGATTTTTGTGGGTTACAGCAGTTATGCGCTGATACTGATACGCTCGACGGCCGACACTCCGATGAATCAGAATTCACCGGACAACGTGTTTGACCTGGCGGCATATCTGTCGCGCGAGCAGTATGGTGAAAACCCCTTGATATATGGAGAGACTATGTATAGTTCACCGGTTAAGAAACTGGCCTATACAGCCGTCGACACCTTATTCTATGACGAGTCGGGTGTGCCGGTGACGATGCCTGTACCTGTCTATTCCGGTCAGGTGGTGAGTAAGGGTAAGGCTTTGTATGCACGCGGAGTGCATGGAGCGACTCCCAAATCGGAATTTAATCTGCTGACCGAATCGGATATCGACCGGAACGCCCGTCTGTCAGCGCGTGAGGGAGACTTCTATGTATTGCGCGATTATAAGCCGGAGGCGAAAATGAATCCGGAGCTTGACATGCTCTTCCCGCGTCTCTACAGCCGTCAGCATGCGTCGGCCTACGCCGAATGGGTCCGTATGGACACGGTGCCCGGGCAGCTTGTGACTGTTACTGCCGTGACCGAGGAGGGTGATAAAGTCAATGAGCTGGACCTGATGCGTCAGCCGGAATATAATGAGATGACCGGAGCGATATTCTATCCTGAAAAGAGGGTGTATAAGCCGACGATGGCTCAGAATCTCGCATACTTCTTCAACTATCAGCTCAACCACATGTATCTGCGTTATTTCATGTGGAACTTTGCCGGTCGTCAGAACGATGTGCTCAATCAGCACGGTGAGCTTGATGCCGGCAACTGGATAAGCGGCATACCGTTCATCGACAATATCCGTCTGGGCGACCAGAGTCTGTTGCCGTCGGATTTAGGTAAGAATAACGCGGGTCACAACCGCTACTTCATGCTGCCCTTAATCCTGGGTCTGATAGGTCTGGTATGGCAGTCGTTTGCCGGACGCCGCGGTATCGAGCAGTTCTGGATAGTCTTCTTCCTCTTCTTCATGACCGGTATAGCCATCGTGCTGTATCTGAACCAGACCCCGCTTCAGCCGCGTGAACGTGATTATGCGTTTGCCGGCAGCTTCTACGCGTATGCCATCTGGATAGGCATGGGTGTGGCCGGCCTGTGGCGGTTGCTGTGTCGTGTGATGAAGGATAAGGAGAAGTGGGCCGCCGTTGTGGCTTGCGCGGCCAGTATGGTAATCCCGCTGCAGATGGTGTCTCAGACATGGGACGACCATGACCGTTCGGGCAGGTATGCGGCGCGCGATTATGCCATCAACTATCTTGAGTCATTGGAGCCGAATGCCATCGTATTCTGTAACGGTGACAACGATACATTCCCGCTATGGTACGCGCAGGAAGTCGAGGGAGTACGTCCCGATGTCAAGATTATCAATCTCTCATATCTGGCCTCAGACTGGTATTACAATCAGATGCGTATGCCCTCGTACACGGCTCCGGGCGTGAACTTCACGGCACGACCCGAAGATTTGGCTTACGGTCTGAACGATGTGACGACTCTGGGTCGTGAGAAAGCTCCGGCAGACCTGTTGTCGAGTCTTAAATTGTTATATTCCGGTAAGAGCACGGACGCGGATTACGGCTACCGCAGTCTGCCGAGCAGCATTGTCACCATACCGGTGGATAAGAAAGCAGTTGTAGAACGCGGACTTGTCGCACTCAAGGACACCGCACTGATTCAGAATCAGATAGTGGTGGACCTGTCGCAGACACAGGCATTCCGTCAGAAGGGATATCTGAGTCTCGGTGAGGTGCTGATGCTCGACATCATAGCCACCAATGCCGCCAACGGTTGGGAACGTCCGATATACTGGTGTTCCACCGTCGGGGATGAATATCATCTCGGTCTGACCGACTATCTGCGCTCGACCGGTATGACCCATCAGTTGGTTCCGACACTTCAGGAGGGTAAGGCGCCCCGCACGGACCGTGCGTATGATGTTGTAACGTCGAAATACCGCTGGGGCGGTGCCGATACTTCCGGTAAAGTGCCCTATTTCGACGAGACGGCTCGACGTATGCTCTATTCGACCCGTAACTCCATGACCGAGGTTGCGAGCGAGTTGCTATATGAGGGCGATACCTATAAGCGTCAGGGTAACAGCAAGCTTGCCCGTGAGTCATACACCAAGGCAATCAGAACGATTAACACAATGTTGGACAATCTGTCTGAGCGTGTCTCATCTATGGATATGTCGTTAGGTCAGACCTCCGCACAGATTTTGATAGATGCCGGCAAGGAGACAGGCGATAAGAACGCTCAGAAGCGAGGCATGGAGATACTGGAGCGGATGCTGACGCGAAACGCCGAATATCTGCGTTATAATGCTATGATAATGAATACATTCGGTGCGTCATCGATGACTTATGACTCTCGTTTGATGCCATACCAGTATTACCGTCTCATCGAGCTATACAAGCAGTATGGCGGCAAGCCGGAGAAAGTGACAGCCGCTCTGGAGGGTACGGGCTATGACGAAGGCACGCTGAAGCGTCTGTATGACCAGCTATATAACGGTGTTTCATCTTCGGGTGAATCGGAATATTCTCTGGAGGAGCTTGCCGAAGAGGTGGCCAAGTATGCCGAGATAGTCAATAATCTTGAGCGTATGAGTCCCGAAGAGTATGCCGCTACGAGTGACGACGAACGTCTTGTGGACAGTATGATGGTGCGCGCCATCAACTTCTATATCGACCAGGGAGGCAAGGAGTCCGACCTTGAGCAGTATGAGGAGTACCGCAAGCTGAATCGTGCGCGTACGGAGCGCATATGGAGTGAATTTGCGGGTCTTCACGGCCTGTAACATGACGGAGTGAGGTGAGATGTCACGTCGCGGCGAGAGTACACAATCAGTCAATAGACCGGTAAAGTGTCGTTGTTAGACCGATATATAGAGCGTCCGCCCGAGTGGTTCCGACGTCTTGTGCCCGGAGGAATATTCCGTATGCCTCCGGCTCCGGATGGAAAGAGCGTATGGCTGACATTTGATGACGGTCCTGTGCCGGAGGCAACCCCGTGGGTGCTGGATATTCTGGATAAATATGGTGTGAAGGCAACCTTCTTTATGGTTGGTGAGAACGCCCGGCGGTATCCGGAACTGTTATCCGAGGTCACCGGTCGCGGTCACCGAATCGGCAATCATACTCATCATCATCTCCGTGGTTTCCGTGTCACGACGTCAGCCTATCTGGAAGATGTGGCCGAGGCGTCGGAGTATATAGAGAGCGACTTGTTGCGGCCGCCGCACGGATGGCTCAAGCCGGGACAACTGCGGGCTTTGTCGTGTGATTACCGGGTGGTGATGTACGATGTAGTGACTCGTGATTACAGCCGCCATCTGAGCGCGGAGGATGTTGTGGCCAATGTGCGTCGGTGGACGCGGGATGGTTCCATCATCGTGTTTCATGACTCGGTCAAGAGCATGCCGCGTCTGCGCGAGGCATTGCCGGCTTCGTTGGAATGGTTGATAGGAGAGGGATATAAATTTAAGACCTTTTGATACAAATGTCAGAGATAAAATCAAATATAGACTCGTCCCGACAGGCAGAGGAGTCAAACGGCGCCTTGTCAGCGCGTCGTCGTCGGGTGCTGGTAGTAGGTGCGGGAGGCTTCGCCGGCGGCTTTATCGTAGCCGAAGGATTGAAACGCGGGTATGAGGTTTGGGCCGGAGTACGTGCGTCTACCTCACGCAAGTATCTGACGGATGCCGCGATACGGTTTGTCGTGTTCGACTTTGACAATCCGGAGTCGATGGTGACAGCACTGAACGATGCGTTGCCCGAGGGTGAGAAGTGGGATTATATAGTATATAATCTCGGTGCGACCAAATGTTTGCGTTTCAGCGACTTCTCACGAATAAACTATGACTATCTGCGTTATTTTACCGATGCGTTGCATGCTTCGGGCAAAGTGCCGGAAAAGATGGTGTATATGAGTTCGCTGTCTGCAATGGGTGTCGGTGACGAGAAGGGCTACACCCCTTTCAACGAGCGTATGCTGCCGCAGCCCAACACGCGATACGGTGCGTCGAAACTGAAGGCCGAGATGTGGTTGCAGACCGCCGGGATACCGACTGTCATACTGCGTGCGACCGGCATCTACGGTCCGCGCGACCATGACTATTTTCTGATGATGGAGTCGATAGCCCGTGGATTTGACTTTTCTGTCGGTTACCGTCGTCAGGAGCTGACATTTCTGTATGTCGAGGATTTGGCCCGCTGCATCTATGATGCTCTCGACCGTGGCCGAGCCGGCGAGGTGTATATCGTGGCTCACCCGTCATCCTACAGTCAGGCTGAGTTCCGTAAAATCGTCTCCCGTGAGCTCGGAAAGCGGATTGTACTCCCCGTACGTGTCCCGCTCTGGGGATTGAAGTTAGTATCGGCCATAGCCGAGCGTATCGGTGTGGCCAAGGGGCAACCCTCGACCCTCAATCGCGACAAGTACAACATCATGAAGCAGCGAAACTGGACGGTGGATATCAGTAAGGCGGTGGAGGAATTCGGGTTCGCCCCGCGTGTGGACCTTGCCGAGGGAGTCAGAGAGAGCTTAGCCTGGTATCGAGCCAACGGCTGGCTCAAATAGAGTGGTAACAGTTTGAAAGATAATTGATATTTGAATGTATCCGGAGCAGAGTGTCATCAACGGAGCGGACATCCCGGCGGATAGTGCGGTGTCAGACAGTGCGGCGGAAATAACCGCCGGTATCGACAGCACCCGCGAGTGGGGTCTTGTGTTCAGCAAGAGTGAGGAGGTTGTAGAGGTGAGCCGTCGCGAGCCGACCGACTGGCGGTCAGAGTCTCTGATACTCTGTCCGTTGTTGTTGCTGTTTTTCATAATCTCGATACGTTTCCGCAGCAACAGCCGCTATGTCCGCGCGTTGCTTAAGGATATGTCGAGTGTGCGTGAGCGCGGCAATGTCTTTGACGATACCGTGCGTGAGAAGTCGTTTCTTGTGCTTCTCAACCTGCTGTGGATAGGTTGCGGAGGTGTGTTGCTGAGCTGTGCGCTGGGTTATCGCGAAGTGGAGTGTATGGGAGTGTGCGCAGGTATTGTCGGGGTGTATACCGTAGTGATGATGTGCGGTTATTACATCTGCGGTCATATCTTCACCGACGGCCTGCATACCGACATGTGGATACGCGGTTTCACCTCCGGTCAGGGTGTCGGGTCGTTGCTTCTGTTCCCTCCGGCGATGCTTGAGCTCTGTTATTCATCGCAGACGGAAATATGGGTTTTGTGTGGACTAATTGTTCTAATAATTGTTAAAATAGTATTTATTTGGCAAGGATATCGAATATTTTTCTCACAATGTGGCTCATTGCTGCTATTTTTGTACTATCTTTGCAGTTTAGAAATAGTTCCGCTGATATTGACATACATAGCTGCGGACTATGTATGTGAGCATCTCCTCTGAAGCGACCATATCCATCCGTCTCATCTGAATAACAATGAGCATAAAGAAGATTTTAGTCTCTCAGCCTCGTCCGACCACTCAGAAATCGCCCTATTTTGATATAGCAGCGAAACACAATGTAGAGATAGTGTTCCGTCAGTTTATCAAGATAGAGGGTTTGACGGCCAAGGAGTTCCGGCATTCCAAGATAAATCTGTCCGACTACACGGCAGTTATCTTTTCGGCTCGCCATGCCGTGGATAATTTCTTCAGGCTGTGTGAGGAGATGCGTGTCACGGTGCCGGACACTATGAAATACTTCTGCAAGACGGAGGCTGTCGCTCACTATCTCCAGAAATATATAGTCTATCGCAAGCGCAAGATATTTTTCGCACCCTCCGGCAAACTTGATGACCCACAGCTGATACAGTCGATGGTCAAGAATAAGGAGGAGAAGTTCCTGTATCCCATCTCGGATGTCAATAAGGATAATCTGTCAGCGCTTGATGCAAACGAAATACCCTACACCAAGGCGGTGATGTACCGCACGGTGAGCAATGACTTCACGCCGGATGAGCCGTTCGATTACGACCTGCTGCTCTTCTTCAGTCCGGCAGGTATCGATTCCCTGAAGAAGAACTTCCCCGACTTTGACCAGGACCGCGACCGCAAGTATATCGGCACATTCGGTGCCCCGGCCGCCAAGGCTGTTGAGGATGCCGGTCTGCGTCTGGATTTTGCGGCTCCGACTCCGGAGGCGCTCTCGATGCCGGCGGCTCTCGACGCCTTTCTGACCGGTATGGCCGAGGCCGAGACAGAGGACAAAACGGAGTCTGAGGTTGAAGACGGCACTGAGCCGGCGGAGGATGCCGATACGGCTGATGCTTCTGATGCGGTTCCGGCCGTGTGAGCCGTTTGCCTGATAGTGCGTCGGCACTGACGGTGTCGCAATGGAGATGGGTGGGGAGATGCCATAAAATCATACCATTAACTACGAGTGTATGCAGAATGTAGACGAGACCCTCCTGAGCAGATTGTATCTCAAGGAGACAGCGTTCCAGAACCTGATGCAGAAGCGCATCTTTAATGTCCTGCTGATAGCGACGCCCTATGACGCGTTCATGATGGAGGAGGATGGACGTGTGGATGAACAGATATATCTGGAGTATGTATCGCTGAATCTTTCATCGCCCCCGCGTTTCACCAAGGTGGCCAACTATCATGAAGCCCGCGAGGCGCTGCGTGACAAGAATTACGACCTGATAATCGCGATGCCCGGTGTGGATGTGTCCGAGACGTTTCACGAGGCCCGTCAGCTCGATACGCTCTATCCCGATATCCCCTTTGTAGTGCTGACCCCGTTCTCCAAGGAGGTGCGCCGCCGCATAGCCAATGAGGACCTCAGAGGGGTGGATTATGTATTCTCATGGCTCGGCAACGTGGATTTGATATTGGCCATCATCAAGCTGATAGAGGACCGTATGAATGCCGATAATGACATCGAGGAGGTCGGCGTGCAGTGTGTGCTGCTCATCGAGGACTCGATACGTTTCTACTCATCAATTCTCCCCCATCTGTTCAAGTATCTGCTCAAGCAGTCGAAGACCTTCGCGACCGAGGCTCTGAATGAGCATGAGCGTATGCTGCGTATGCGCGGACGTCCGAAAGTCCTGCTGGCACGCGACTATGAGGAGGCAAAAGCGCTGTATGACCGTTACGGCAACAACATGCTGGGCATCATCAGTGATGTCCGCTTCCCGCGCGACGGCGTCAAGGACCCGGCCGCCGGCTTTGAGTTCGCACGTTATGTACGCGAGCGTGACCCATATATCCCTATAATCCTGGAGAGCCAGGAGAGCGATAACTCCCAGCGAGCCTCCGAAGAGGGACTGGTATTCCTGGACAAGAATTCCAAGACTCTGCCTCAGGATTTACGCAAGGCTGTGAAACGTTATTTCGGCTTCGATGACTTCCTGCTGACCGACCCCAAGACCGGTGCTGAGATAATGTGTATCCACGACCTCAAGGAGCTTCAGAAGCGTGTGTATGACATCCCGGACGATGTATTGTTTGACGTCTGTTCGACCAATCAGGTGTCGCGCTGGCTCTATTCGCGCGCCCTCTTCCCGATAGCGGACGCGATACGCCGCTATCGCTTCACGCGCATGGAGGAGGCCGAGGCTGTCAAGCGTCTGATTTTCGAGTGTATAGTGAAGTATCGCCGTATGAAGAACCGCGGTGTAGTGGCGATATTCCGTAAAGACCGGTTCGACCGTTACAGCAACTTCGCGCGTATAGGTGAGGGTTCATTAGGCGGCAAGGGACGCGGTCTGGCCTTTATCGACCAAATCATCAAGCGTCATCCCGAATGTGACGATTTCGAGGGCGTACAGCTCACCATACCGCGTACGGTGGTGCTGTGTACCGATATCTTCGACGAGTTTATGGATACCAACAACCTCTATCCCATAGCCCTGTCAGACCGTCCGGACCCGGAGATACTTCAAGCCTTTCTGCAGGCACGTCTTCCGGAGTCGGTCAGAGACAACTTCGAGGCTCTGTTTGAGGTTGTGGACCGTCCGTTGGCCGTGCGTTCGTCGTCTCTGCTTGAGGATTCGCACTATCAGCCTTTCGCCGGCATATACGCCACATATATGGTGCCCATGTCGGATGACAGGCATGAACGCATGCGCATGCTGACAGATGCAGTCAAGGGTGTCTACGCCTCCGTCTTCTTCGCTGACTCCAAGGCGTATATGAATGCGACCTCCAACGTCATTGACCAGGAGAAGATGGCTGTCATACTCCAGGAGGTGGTAGGTGAGAATCACGACGGACTATATTATCCGAGTTTTTCGGGCGTCGGCCGTTCCCTCAACTATTATCCTCTCAACGACGAGCAGGCCGAGGATGGTGTGGCGGAAATCGCCGTAGGTCTTGGTAAATATATTGTAGACGGTGGTATGGCACTCCGTTTCTCACCGCGTCATCCGGGCAAGGTGTTGCAGACCTCGACACTCGGAGCAGCCCTGCGTGACACACAGACCTCACTCTATGCCCTCCCCACGGATGCGGAATCGACTGGGACATTCACGACAGACGACAGCTTCAATATACAGAAAGTCAATGTGACGGATGCCGCCAAGACGGGTGCGCTCCGATATATGGTGTCCACGTATGACGCCAACGACCGAATGTTGCGCGATACTGACGCCGGTCCTGGCCGAAAGGTAGTGACTTTCGCCAACGTGCTCAATCATGGTGTCTTCCCGCTGGCTCATCTGATAGACTTCATGCTCACCACGGGTCAGTACGAGATGGGACGCCCGGTTGAGATAGAATTTGCCGGCAATATCAATCCCCGTGCCATGAGCGAAAAGGAGAAGGGTACGCTCTATTGGCTGCAAATCCGTCCGATAGTGGACAAGAAGGAGATGCTCGACGACTCGCTGCTTGATGTTCCCGACCGGGACCTGATATTGCGTTCAGAGACGGCGTTGGGTCATGGACTGATGGACAATGTGCGTCACATTGTCTACATCAAGCCCTCTACATTCGACAGTCTGCGCAATGAAGAGACCTCGCGTGAGGTCGAAAAGGTCAATAAGGAGATGATAGAGCGCGGACTCCCCTACATACTGATAGGTCCGGGTCGCTGGGGGTCATCGGACCCGGCTCTCGGTATCCCGGTGAAATGGCCACAGATAGCCGGTGCGCGTCTAATAGTCGAGTCGGCGTTGCCGGGTTATCGTGTCGAACCGTCGCAGGGCACTCACTTCTTCCAGAATCTGACTTCGTTCGGTGTCGGCTACTTCACGGTGGACGGCGACGGCGGCAACGGATATATAGACACGGCGTGGCTTGACGACTGCAAGTCGGTGTATGAGACTGACACACTGCGCATAGTTGAATTTCCGGAGCCGCTGATGATAGCAATCAACGGCCGCAAGTCGCGCGGTATAGTAGTCAAACCCGGTGTCGCGTCCGCCGGGCGCAGAGAGGAACATAGCGTTGAGTGAAGCCCTGCGGATATGGTGGCATCCCCGTCGCACAGCCCGCGAGTTGGCGGAGTTGCGTGACGGCATGAGCGTGTTGCAGGAGGAATTGCTGCGAAGTGAGGAGGTACGTACATCTCTGCAGACTTCGTTGGCAGTAGCCGAGCAATCGCTCCGGAGTGCCCTTGAGGAGATGGCGGAGATGCGGGCCGGAATTGAAGCGCTGACCCGACAGGTCAAGGATTATGAAGATGAGGCGGCGGAATGGTCGCGAATCGAGGAGGAGATGCTCGATGTGTACCGTAAATTGGAGAGTGTCGAGGAGTTGAAGCGCGATTATGAGCGTAAGATAGAACGTCTCCGGCTGCGTCTGCGCGATGAGATGACGGAGGATGCAAGCGATGATAGCAGCGAGCTGATAGATATGCAGACAGATGCACCGCAGGTTGTCAGTTCCGGCACCCGGCAGTCAGCGGCTATCAGCAGTAATGAGATGAGCGGGGATGATACGTCGCATGAGGAGTCGACGTCCCCCTGGCTGCGTATCCTGCCGCGTGATTTGTAGTCAGAGCCGATGCCGGCAAGAAATTCTTAAAACAAATAAAAATCTAAGAATCAGTAAGAACTGTTTTTGTTGGGTTAATAATTATTCTTATATTTGCGTAGGAAAAGCATTCAAAATGTTTGCAAACGTAAATCGAGTACAGTTAGTATGGGTTTTAATATGACACAAATAGTAGTAACATTGGATAATAATGCAGATGAAAATTTACTTCGTCGCATGATTGAAAATATGAAAGGCGTTGTTAAGACGACCCTAACTCATTCGTCAGTTAAAGTAGAAAAAAAGGCCGGGACATCTGAATTTATGGATTCTCTCCATGCAATCAAAAAAGCTATTGACCCTTCGGCTGTAGATATGTCCGATTCTCGTACAAACTATATAATGTCAAAATGAAAAATATTTTTCTTGATACTAACTTCATTATAGACTATTTTGTAAGAGAGGATTTTAATGGAGAAGCTGAAAAACTTTTGGAATTAGGTGCCGGTCAGAATTTGAAGTTTTTTATTTCATATCTCTCGGTTGCGAATTTTGCATACATAATGCGTAAGATGCCACAAGAACAGCTTATGGAAATAATCTTCAGAATTTGCAGTTTATTCCATGTAGTCAATAATACACGCGACCAAATATTACGGAATCTTAAATCCGGTTTCAAAGACTTTGAGGATGGACTTCAATATCAATGCGCAATAGCGGCCAAATGTGACTGCATCATAACCCGCAATAAACGGGATTTCGTAAACTTGGAGATACCGGTAATGAGCGCCGGAGAGTTTTTGGACTCAACTCAGAAGTAAAATTTTCCCTGCGGGAATCATCTGCAAAATAGAGGACGTATTCTTTTTCATTCCGTGAATACGTCTGATTTATTCTCGCAACTGTTGTTGATATTAAAAGAATTTATTAACTTTGTACCGATTATAAATGACTTCCGGTAGTTGTCATTTATGATTAACAAGGAAAATAGTATTCAAATGGATTAAGAGGTTAATGAACTTGTGAAAGTAAGTTAGCCGGTAGCTTATTCAACAAGCTATCAAATGAGTGTGAACATGACCGGAGTATTTCGTGAGAAATGCTCCGTTAATATTTTATATAGTGTTTGCCCGGCGATGGTGCCGGTGTAATAACTGTTGTGAGTGTTAAATTAATGTTGTATATTTGTGAGAGTGGGTCAAGGGGTTGGTGACAAGTGTAATCATATTTCAGTATCAGCTTATGAATACGGAGAAACGTCTGTTCCTGTTAGATGCGTACGCATTGATATTCAGGGCCTATTATGCGTTGATAAAGATGCCGCGCATCACAAAATCAGGCTTCAATACATCGGCCATATTCGGATTTGTCAATACGTTGGAAGAAGTCATCCGCAAGGAGAAGCCTACCCACATAGCCGTATGTTTCGACCCTCAGGGACCGACATTCCGCTCCGAGGCGTTCGCCGAATACAAGGGTGAGCGCGAGGCTACCCCGGAGGATATAAAGCTCTCGATACCCATCATCAAGGATATAATACGCGCATATAGAATTCCCATCCTCGAGGTTGAGGGCTTTGAAGCCGACGATGTGATAGGCACGATGGCCCGTCGTGGTGAGGCTGAGGGTTTTACTACCTATATGATGACACCTGACAAGGATTTCGGCCAGCTGGTGAGTCCCAACATACTGCAGTATAAACCGGCATATCGCGGACAGGACTTCGAGTTGCGCGGAGAGCAGGAGGTATGCGAACGGTACGGAATAGAGAGGACATCGCAGGTCATCGACCTTCTGGCGCTGATGGGGGATAAGATAGATAATATACCCGGTTGTCCGGGTGTCGGTGAGAAGACGGCTGTCAAGCTGATACATGACTACGGGAGTGTTGAGAATCTTCTGGAGAATGTGGATTCGCTCAAGGGCGCGCTGCGCAAGCGTGTCGAGGAGAATGCCGAACAAATACGTTTCTCAAAGTATCTGGCCACCATCCGTACCGATGTGCCGGTGGATGCCACTCCCGACAGTCTGAAATATGTTGAGCCGGATAAGGATAAGCTGTTTGAAATATTCCGTTCGCTGGAGTTCAAATCGCTGATAGACCGTGTCGGTCGCCGTCTGTCAGGCCTGGCAGGAGATAAGCAGGGTCATACACTCCGTGTGACTGTAGACAGTGGCAAGGGGGCGGGGCTAAGGACTCCGTCACTCTTTGACTTTAATGATGATGAAGAGGCGGAGTCCGTGGGTCAGCCGGAAGATTCGCTTTGTCCCGTTCCGGATGAACGGTTTGTCATGACAACAGACAGCCGGAGTCTCGCCGGGATGCAGTCGGCACTCAGTGATGTCGAGGCTTGCGGCGTTATGATGTTGTCGGAGGGTGAAAACGATATGACAGCACGTTGGGTCGGTACCGGGATAGCAGTTGCTGACGGTCGGGCGTGGTATATCCCGACGGATTATGACGAAGGTCAGGCGGCGTTGCTCGACCTTATGGCCCGCGGTGATATCCGTAAGGTGTCCTGCAGTTCGAAGCGTGATTATGTCATAGCGTCGCGCCATCGTACGGACTCAGCCGAGGCGTTGAGCAATTACTATGACGTCGCCCTTGCGCACTATCTTCTGCAACCCGATATGCGTCATAATATCAGCGAGCTGGCGTCCACATATCTCAAGATGGATATTGGTGTGGAGCCGCCACTCAGTGTCAGAAGCGGCAGAGGCAAGAATGTCCGTCCGGAGCCTGTGCCCCCCGCTGAATTGATGAATTGGGGATGCAGAGCGGCATTGGCATCGCTGTTGCTGATGAAGCCGCTGAGCGAAGAGCTGCGTCGTCTCGGGGAGTGGAGTCTTCTGGAAGATATTGAATTGCCGTTGAGTCGCGTATTGGCTGAAATGGAGCTGACCGGAGTATGTCTCGATGTGTCAGCGCTCAACGAGGCGGCAGAGACTATAAGACAGCAACTGAGCGAACTTGAAAACTCAATATATGAGTTGGCCGGTGAGGAATTCAATGTATCTTCGCCCGCCAAGGTCGGTGAAATACTCTTTGACAAGCTCCGACTTGACGATAAGGCCAAGAAGACCAAGACAGGTCAGTATTCGACCTCCGAAGAGGTGCTTGAGAAAATAGCGCACAAGAGTCCCATCGTCGGCAAAATTCTGGAATACCGACAGTTGAAAAAACTTCTGACGACGTACCTGACAGCGTTGCCGGAGTCAATAAATCCCGATACCGGCCGTGTGCATACGGTCTATAACCAGACAGTCACGGCCACCGGACGCATATCCTCCTCATCACCCAATCTGCAGAATATACCGGTGCGCGAGAACGTGGGTCGTGAGATAAGACGCGCTTTCATACCGTCACCCGGTAATGTATTCCTGAGTGCTGACTATTCGCAGATAGAATTGAGGCTTGTGTCCGATTTCGCCGGTGACGAAACGATGCTCGACGCCTTCCGTCACGGCAAGGATATTCATGCTATAACTGCCGCAAAGATTTATCATAAGGATAATATCGAGGATGTGACAGGTGAGGAACGTCGTGCGGCCAAGACAGCAAATTTCGGTATTCTGTACGGCATATCCGCCTTCGGGTTAGCCTCCCGTCTGGGGATACCGCGAGGAGAGGCCAAAGAATTGATAGATAATTATTTCGCCACATTCCCCACCATCCATAAGTATATGTCTGATTCCGTGGAGCGTGCGCGTGAGACGGGCTATGCCATCACGCGGATGGGAAGACGCCGGTATCTGCCTGACATCAACAGCAAGAATCCGGTAGTCAGAGGGTATGCCGAGCGCAATGCCATCAACGCTCCGGTGCAGGGGTCAGCCGCCGACATCATCAAGAAAGCGATGGTCGATATCGCGCGTGAGATGCGCGTCAAAGGATTGCGTTCAAAGATGATAATGCAGGTGCATGATGAGTTAAACTTTGATGTGGTCCCCGAAGAGCTACCGGTATTGCAGGAGATGGTCGAACGTCTTATGTCGTCCGCATACTCCGGCTGCGTCAATTTGACGGCCGAATCCGGTGTCGGTGCCAACTGGCTCGAAGCACATTGATGTTTTTTTGAGGGGGGTGTAATATGAGTTATCGGAACAATGTAAGATATCGGAGAAATATGAGGTCCGGGAGCTATGAGAATATTGAGAGGGATAAGCTCGGGAGGCGAACAGGTGTCATCTCTCAATGCCTTTGTTATCTCTTAGCGAAAGGTCTTTTATCTGATTTAGAACGCGTTCGTTAAAATTTCGGGGTTGTAGATAGCTGATATTTTGGAGATGTATTCCGGCCAGGCGAGAAGTGTGTCGTAGCGGTGTGCAGCGGCCTCTCCGAGAGATTGTCGCAGGGAGGGGTCTGATGCGAGCCGCGTCATGGCGTCGGCTAATGCTTCCGGGTCGCCCGGGGGAACTTCCAGCGCTTCGATACCGGGGGTGAGATATTCGCTTTGTGCACCGTTGAATGTTGTGATTTGCGGTCTGCCGGCCATCATATACTCGATATTGGACATGCCGAACGCTTCGGGAGTATCGGCCGGGAGCACTCCGAAGTGAGATTTGCTGACGAGTGTGGCCGGGTCTTCTATATTACGGCTCCAGTCAATCAGGTCGAGGACGTCATGTCTCAGGGCGAGGTGACGTATTGAGTCGATATAATCTGTCTCACCGCTTCCGGCGATGCGAAGTCGGAGCCGTACCCTCTTCTGTCGCTTGATTATGTCAAGCGCGCGTATGATGGTCTCTATACCTTTGCCGGTCTTTATGAGTCCGTGATACAGAGCGGTGATGGCTCCCCGCGTCGGTTCGGGCACACGTTCGGGTTGGGACTGACGGCTGTTGAGCGCCACGAATATTCGGCGGCTGTCGAATGGCAGACGTTCGTCAGGCCATGATGAGAGAAATGTTCGCTTCGAGAAATCGGAGACAAAGATATTGGCGTCCAGATTGCGGTATATAAGGCGGCGTAGCCAGTTATTTTTGCCGGGAGCGGCCTTATGTCGTGTGGCGATTATCCTGATGTCATGTCGCTTGGCCCAGTGTCTGGCCGTGATAGCTGTCAGCGCGTCCCGATAACGGTGGACATGTATGACGGTAGGCTCGTCCGGATTTTCATTTATAATGTTTCTCAGAATGATGGATGAGAAGAAATCGGGATAGTCGCGCAGCGGTGCATGCCGCAGTGTGATGCCCCGGCTCGCGAATTGTTCGTCGACAGCCTTGGCATCGCGTGTTACAGCGATGACCTCGTGACCTCCGTCGGCGAAATGGCTGCAGATGTCGAGGGCATATCGTTCACGCCCGCCCATGCTTGATGAGGCGATGATATGTATCAGTCGCATATATTCCGCATACGGAGAGAGTGTGCAGGGTTACGTTTCTTATGATAAAAAGGTCTTGCAGACTTCAATTCTTGGCAGCCAGCATCATCTTGATATCGACGGAGGGGAGCGAGAGGAAGCTGCCTATAAGTTTGTCACACAGACATCCCCTGTAAGTCACGATACCGTTCTGCACACCGTCCGTGGATAGCAGCATACCCTCGAAGCCGTTCTTGACAATCATCTCCTGCATGAAGTTGATGAGGACGTTGCTCAGAGCCATAGCCACTGTGCGCGGAACAGAGACTGAGGGGTGAGAATTGTTGAAGTTGAGCATGAAAGCCGTGTCCTTCATCACGCGTGTGAGTTTGTTGGGGAATTCAAACGGGCGTGTAGTTTCACCTATGATAAGCACGTCGGCGGTTTTAGCCTTGTTGTAGAGGACACGCGGATGGACGGCGAGGGTGATGAGGTTTGGCCCGCAGATGCGTTTGGCGTATGCGAGGTCGGAAACATCGTTGTTGATGAGAGTGACGATAGCTCCGGCTGCCAGTGCCGCTGAAGCGGCGGCATGTATCTGGGTGCCTCGGCCGATGAGTAGTACTTCACACGGATTGATGCCGGCGACTCCGGCCAGCAGTACACCTTTGCCACCACCTAAGAATGAGAGATGGTCCTGTGCATACATTATGGCGGCACGTCCGTCAATCTCATTGATGATGTCAGCGAACACCGGTTCGTTGTTGAGGCTGTACATGTTGTCGAGACATCCGAGGGTGATATGGTTGTCAAGGAGTGCCTTGACGGTGTCGGCCTTGAAGAGTTCGTCGCCCATCATGCACAGCAGTGTGGCTCCGCGCTTCATTTTAGCGACATCATCGGCATTGATTGGTGCGAACGAGAGGACGATATCACACTTCAGTGCCTCGTCGCGGGTGGTGATAGTCACCCCATATTCGGCGTATGCAGCGTCCGAGAAGCTGATGTCTACGCCGGCCCCGGCCTCCATGACCAATTTCAGACCGGATGAGGTGAGCATGCCGCAAGCCTCGGGTGTAATCAGAAATCGGGTCTCCTCCGTATCGGCATAATTGGCGGGGAGTCCGACAGTTGTACCACCTTCAGAGTCGTCAAGGTCACACGGTTTGAGTTCGGTCTCGAGGAGTTCTATGATTTTTTCATCCATATCATTGAAATTTTAATCGGTATAGAGCCGGGTTATGAAGTATTACTAATCTGAAAGAGTCGATATGGCAAATTTAACAAAAAGTTATGAAAAAGTACAGACTCGAAATAATTTTTTTATCGGAATTTGTATCCTTATTGATTTTATATTACTTTTGTAAAAATTGGGCGGATAGATAGCGATAACCAACCAAAATAGTTTTACCTGATTGGTGTCTGATTAATTTTAAAATTATGAAAAAAGGAAGAATGCTGGTGATTTTGTCGGGATTTTTATTCTCATGCCCGACATTAGTGAGTTGCTCACAGGATGACGATTTCCAGAGTCAGCAGAATGTGGATACGAATGAAAGGATTTAATGGAGGAAATTCCGCAACTTGCTAAAGGCAGTGGTAGTTATGGAGGTCACATGTGGATTATAGATGGAGTCGGAGTTTCCAACGGTAAATTTAACTATCATTGCAATTGGGGTTGGGGTACGGATAATGGCTGGACTCTGGGAGATGATTGTTCCGTACCGCCGGGATATGTAATTCAGTTTCAAAAGGATAGAAAATATATTTATATAAATTCCAAACCTATAAAAAAATAGTAAATGAAAAAGATAGTAACACGATACGGCCTTTTGAGTATCATTATATCGTTTCTCATGTCAGCTTGTGGTGTAGAAGAGATTGATGGTGGAGATGAATCTAAAGGTGGAGGTATCATTGGAAGCCGTGCAACCTTATCCTTTGGTAAGGAATATGATATAATTGATGAAAATGGAATTAATATCCACGGACATTGTTATGCAATTGTGAATGCAGAGGCCAATAGACTTGAGCTGAAGATGTGTGACCCGTTCAATGATTATTTACCTATAGAGAATTATGTAGTTATAGGTGTAAGTATTTATTATGATATTACGGGAGAATTTACCGGAGCATACAAGACTATTGATGAAATTCGTCCTCTGTTTGATACAGATTTTGCAAACGGTTTTGAGGAATTGGATGACCCGGACAGTTTCGCTCATGCAGACCTCGGAGAGGGTAAGACCCATCATCATATTCATAACTGGTTTAATATACAAAAGGTAGATGGAGATGACGAAAAGATAATAATCACTATTCCGGCAAATGATACAGGCCATGTCAGAGGATTCCGTCTGCTTGCCGGCAAGGATATGGGATATGGTTGGGATGTGTGTGAATTGGAGGTGTATCAATGTCCTCAGGAAACCGAGTCAATCGCTGATATGGAAGAGTTTCCCATGTCAATCCGTTACAAGGGTAAGATATACACAACGATGGCAACCATAGATGAAAATGATGAATATCATTATGATAATCCGGAGTTTGCGGAGGTGATGCGTCATATAGACACCACACCGGGTATAGATGCAGTTGTAATGGACGACAAGATAGTAGATTACTTTGATGAGGATGATGCTGTATATCAGGAATTTTTGAGAAGTGTATCTCGTCCTATTGACCCGTCAGCGACCCTGTCGCCGGTATGCTGGTCAAGTAATGCCGGCTCCCGCGCCAATGGATTTGAGCATTGGGATTCAACTTCGATAGGATATTATGCTGCATATTCGGATGGCGATTATAAGGGGGACTACCTGACATATATGCCCAAGAATCTGCACAATTCGCATAATCTCAGGGACTTGAAGATGAACAATATGAATGATAAAATCTCATCTGTCGCTTTATATTATGGTGGCTCAACTTCCGATATCTGTGCTGTCCTCACAGTATGGGAAGATGGCAACTATAACAATTCAGACAACAATATTCCAAGAAAGAAGCACCGTATCAGTTTTATTGCCACTTATGATAACAGAAAGATTTCGCGAGCCAGTCTTAAAGATGTGAAGCTTATAAATGCTTCCGGCTCATGGAATGACAGGATTTCCTCGCTCTCATATCATTTTGCCTATCTGGACCGTCCGTTAAAGGATTATTAAGATATTTTTATGAGAAATGAGTTTATCTATATATTATAACAATATTACATTGATTAGAAAAAGCTGGCTAATATAAGTCAGCTTTTTTGATGAAATGGCGGTGTCGAAAGATTATGGCGGTGGCAGGTGTAAAAAGTGTGAGTTTTTGATTACTTTTGCAGAATATGAAGTCAGAGCGGTTAAATGTCATGGTCAATCATCCGGTCGTGAGCATCGGTACGGGTCTGCGTCGGCTGTCGTCGTGGTTGGCATTTGCCGTGGCATTACTGACATATATTCTGACTTTGGAGGGGGGAGCTTCATATTGGGATTGTCCCGAATATATAGTGACGGCGTGGCGTCTGGAGCCGGGTCATCCTCCGGGCAATCCATTCTGGACACTGACGGCGCGTATGTTCACCATCCTCGGTGTGAGTGCCGGGAATGCCGCCACGGCAGTCAATCTGTCGTCAGCTCTGTTTATGGCCGGTAGTGTGGGCATACTTGCCTCGACGCTATTCTACGTGCTTCGCATGACCTTGCTGCCCGGCCGTAAGGTGTGGTCGCTGCGACTCGCGGCATTATTGAGTCTGTGCGGAGCGTTATGCTTCGGCTGGGCCGACTCTCCGTGGTATTCGGCTGTGGAGGCTGAGGTGTATGCAATGTCACTGTTTATCACTGTCCTGAGTGTCAGATTAATGCTTGGATGGGCACTGATGCGTGACCGTGTACGTGCGCGTCGGCAATTGCTGCTAATAGTCTATCTGACGGGACTGTCGATAGGAGTGCATCAGCTCAATCTGCTTGTCATACCGGTGTTGGTGATGATTTGGTTCTTCAGACGGCATCCCCGTCGTGCGCCTTGGCAGACGGCCCTGTGGCTGTTCCTGTCGTTCGCTATGGTCGGGGGAATACTGCTGGTGATGATGCCGGGAGTGATTTGGCTCTGTGAGGTTTGCGAATGGGTGAGTGTCAATGAGCTGAGATTGCCCTATCACTCCGGGGTCATAATATGTATGGCACTGTTGATGACTCTGTGTGCCGTACTGCCTGTCATAGCTGTACGCACCCGATACAGGACATGGTCGTGGGTGCCTCTGTTGTTGCTGACCGGTTACTCGGTCTTCTTCATAATCCTGATACGCGGTGCGGCCAATCCCCCGATGAACGAGGGTGCCCCCTCCGATATATTCGCTCTCTCCTCCTATCTGAACAGAGACCAGTACGGGAGTGCTCCGTTGCTATACGGACGCACCCCATACAGCAAACCCATGCGCCTTGAGGTCATGGACTCTACCGGCAAAGCATCCTACAACCGCTATGCGACACGTCACCGCAGTGACAGGATTGCCAAGGGTATGACAGCCGACGGACATCCCGGCTATTTGAAATATGGCGAACGCTTCGAGTATATCTATCAGCCGGAACTGGATATGTTTCTGCCCCGTCTGGTGAGCGGCAATCCGGATGATATCGCGGCCTACGAAGATTGGGCCGGAATGTCGCCGGAGTCTATGGAATGTGTGGAGGTGTCGTATGCCCTGGACAGTGCCGGCAGAGCGGTGGGGCGTTTTATGCCTGACGGCAGCCGTGTATATGATAAGGGATTACGTCCGACATATCTCCAGAATCTGCAGTACCTCGGCGGGTATCAGATAGGGTATATGTATCTGCGATACCTTATGTGGAACTACAGCGGAAGGCAGAATGACCGATTTGCCGTCGGTGAGGTGGAGCATGGCAATTTTATCACCGGTATCGGTGTGATAGACGACACCATGTTGGGTCCGCAGAGCGCCATGCCGTCCGAGATAGGTCGTGACAACCGGGGTCGTAACGTCTATTATATGATTCCGCTGCTTTTGGGACTTCTCGGCATAATGTCTCTATGTGACCGTAAGGGTAAGGACGGCATGTTGTTCAACCGTGTGAATTTTGTAATCTTCATCCTCTTCTTCATGACCGGTCTGGCAATCGTCCTATATATCAACCAGGGCCCCCGTGAGCCCCGTGAGCGTGACTATTCCTATCTGGGTTCGTTCTGGGCGTATGCCGTGTGGATAGGTACGGGTATGGCATGGTTATGCAGGTGCGCCGGTCGTATCCGACACCGTATGTGGCGTCGCGTGGCCGTTATTTCAGCTCTAATCATATCATGTGGTACGCCGTTATGGATGCTCGTGCAGAATTATGATGACCATGACCGCAGCGGCCGGACAGCTGTAGAGGCTTATGCCGGCAATCTGCTCAATTCGCTGGAGCCTGATGCCATACTGTTTGTCAATGGAGATAATTACACCTTCCCGCTTTGGTATATGCAGGAGGTACACGGGGTGAGACGCGATGTGACGGTCATCAACATGGCCTATCTCCTGACTCCCTGGTATGTCAGAGGATTGATGAGTCCCGGTGAGTCATCCTCCGGTGTGGCGACCACTGCGCGTCCCGAAGATATAGCTTACAATAAATTTGCACACGTTTATTTCGGGTCACCGACCCGGTCAGACAGTATCAATGCGGCGGATTGTATCAGTGCGTTGCGTGAGATGTATATCCGTAAGGATGGTCGTCCGCGTATGCCCGCCGTCTTCAGGTTAATGACTTCGGAGGGTGACTCCATACTTCTGTCGGCCAAGAGTGTTGCCGGAGGTCGTGAGTCTATTGACTTCTCCATGCTGATGATGCTTGATATCATAGCGACCAACGCGGTCAGCCCGCGTCCGCGACCGGTATACTGGCATGAGATGCTGCCGGCAACTTCATATGCGGGTCTAAAGCCCTATACGGTGCGGGATTTGCAGACCCGTCGCCTCTTTCCGCGCAATGATGAGACTGAGTTGGCGGAGGTGGTTTTACCGTCAGGTATGCCGCGTATGGAGAGCGGAGGGGCCGACACCAACGGCTTTTATGCCGACGTGACAACCGGTGGAATGATTTCCCGTCAGCGTATGTCGATGGTACGCTATGCCGGCCGGCTGTTAGAGCGAGGTGATGCCCGTGCGGCCTTAGCTGTGGCCAATGAGTCGGAGCGGCTCTTTCCTCCTGCGGTGTGGGAATATCAGATAGTGTATGATGCGGACTCAATCCACCACGAGGGATATGAGTTGGCCGCCATAAAGATAAAGGCCGGTCGGGCGTTGGGTGACACGTCGGCTGTCAATGCCGGCGAACGGTTGCATGAGCGCGAGAATGCTCGTTACGGCGAGTGGTCCCGCTATCGGGAGGCACTCCCGGCACGTCTTCGTAACGTTATGACCTCCAAAAATCTGCGCAAGGCCAAGTTAAGGCCTTGACTGTAAATAGATGATATGATATGACAATATTTTTGACAGGATATATGGCATCGGGCAAGACGACATTGGGTCGCGCATTGGCGCGGGCGACCGGACGCCCGTTTTACGACCTCGATTTCTACATCGAACAGCGTTTCAGGCGCAAGGTGTCCGAGATTTTTGCCGAACGCGGTGAGGGGGAGTTCCGTCGGATGGAGTCGGAGATGTTGCGTGAGATTGGTGAACTGGATGATGTCATCATATCGTGTGGTGGCGGTACACCCTGTCATAATGATAATATGGCGTACATGAATGAGCGCGGGATGACATTATGGCTTGATGCTCCGGTAGACGTGATAGTCCGCAGACTGCTGGTGGCCAAGACCAAACGGCCCATTACCGCACGTTACAGCCGCGAAGAACTTCCTGACTTTGTCGCGAAGCATCTCAGTGAGCGTATGCCCTACTACAGTCAGGCCCGCCTCCGTGTGGACGCCTCCGATTTGGAGTCGCGTGAAGCAATAGATAATTCCGTCAGACAATTATACCCTTATTTGTCTCTGTCTTTTAAAACTACGTGCGGCGGGTCAATATGATGAAGGGGGGGAGGTACAGGAAACAGGTGGTGTGTGAGGGGATATTCCGGAGTTGG